>JAFRFA010000075.1:0-27683 GCA_017434585.1 Mogibacterium sp.
ATTCGGGCGAATCAGAGCGCATTCTGTGGTAAAATAGGTGCGTAATATCTGAAGCGTATAAGAAAGGAGAAATGCTATGCCAATCCCAACTCCTCACATAGATGCAAAGGCAGGCGACTTCGCCGAAACAGTGCTGATGCCAGGCGATCCGAAGCGCAGCAGGATGATCGCAGAAAAATTCCTCGAAGACGCAGTCCTGGTGAACGATGTACGCGGCGTGCAGGGCTATACCGGCAAATACAAGGGCAAGAGAGTGTCCGTCATGGCGTCGGGCATGGGCCAGCCTGCGATCGGTATATATTCCTATGAGCTCTTCAAAGAGTACGATGTAAAGAACATCATCAGGATCGGGTCCTGCGGATCGCTTCATCCTGACCTTCACCTCAAGGACCTCATCATCGCTCAGGCCGCATGCACGGACGGCAACTACGCCATCCAGTACAGACTGCCGGGAACATTCGCCCCTATCGCGGATTTCGGTCTGCTGAAAAAGGCAGTTGAAGAAGCAGAGAAAAAAGGCGTGAACTACAAAGTCGGAAACATCCTTTCGTCGGATATTTTCTATGATGACGCCCAGTCAGGCATGGAATGGGCAAAGGTCGGCGTGCTCGGGATCGAGATGGAATCCGCTGCGCTCTACTGCAATGCGGCAAGGCTCGGAAAGAATGCTCTGTGCATATGCACGGTATCCGACTCCTTCAACTATCCGGAAGAGATAATGAGCGCAGAAGACCGCCAGAATTCTCTTACGTCGATGATCGAGATCGCGCTCGAGATCGCATAGTTTCACATTGGATCAAAAATGACGCCGTATCGACATTTTTGTCGTACAGGCGTCATTTTTATTTCTTCAGTTCAGAGCGGCTGAGCTGTCAGTCCTCGAGCATCAGGCGTATTATCTCTTCATCAGTTTCCTTCATGCCGAACCTCGCAAGTCTGCCGACCGCGTCGATGGTGTTCTCTACTCCGTTCTTTACAAGGCCGTCGCCTCCGAAAAAGTTGTTGCCCTTGCTGTACATCGAAAGCCCCATCAGCCCTGCTTCGACCGCCATGGATATCTTGGCGGCGCAGCTCGCCTTTGCTCCGTCGCACACTATTCCCGAGTCGACAGCAAGCGCGTTGACGACGGTATGCGCGACGCCTTCAACGCCTTTGCCCTGCATGTAGGCTATACCGGCTCCGGCGCCGCAGCCCGCGCTCACAGCTCCGCAGTACGCAGAAAGCCTTCCTATGCCCGTTTTGAGGTGGATGGTGACCAGATTGGACACGGCGAGGGCCTTGAGGATCTCTTCTTTCGGCTTGTTCCGCGCCCTTCCGTAAACGATGACAGGAATACTGGATGTTATGCCCTGGTTGCCGCTTCCCGAGTTGATGACCACAGGAAGCTCGCAGCCGTTCATCCGGGCATCGCTGGCTGCTGCTGCATATGACCGCATGACGTATTTCAGATCGTATTCGTGGCCCAGCATCAGCGTGCTCCCGATGTTGGCGCCGTAGTCGCCCGCAAGGCCTTCTTCGGCGATCGCCATGTTATAGCTGATCTGTCTCTCGAGGATCTCCCTCACGTCTTCGACGTCAAGTATATCGGCGAATTCAACTATGCCTTCTATCGTCAGACAGCTCCTGTCCGTGAGCGCCTCCTCGTCATCCTCCGATTCCGTCTTTCTGTTTACTATCATGTTGTCATTGAGACGGACGGTAACGATGTTCGTATGGAAGTCCACTATTCTGACATAGGACTTATCGCCGCCTTTTACGGCGGTGATCCCTATATCGAAGATGTGGCCGTTATCGACATGCTTCACTTCGATATCCGCTTTTTTGAGATAAGCGTTTATCTCCTTTATCTGTTCAGGAGTTACATTAGAGATGACCTCGAGCTCAGCTCCGGCATTGCCAGCCACGGCTCCGGCAGCAGCGGCGGCCTGTATTCCTCTCAGGCCTCCCGTGTGAGGCACGACAACGCTCTTTACATTCTTGATTATGTTCCCGCTCACCTCGATGACGAGCTTCTCCGGTCTTCCTCCGAGGACCTCGGTCGCTTTAGCCGCGGCGTACGCTATGGCGATAGGTTCGGTGCAGCCCATCGCAGGCAGGAGTTCTTCTTTGAGTATCTGGATGTATGCTGCATATCTGCTGTCTGTCTTTTTCATCGTGATCCTCCTTTTTGCCGTGTTATCTCTTTTTGTGCTCTTCTCTCCACTTTTTGATGGATTCATATCTTTCCCTGAATCTCGGCTCGAAGCCCTGATCGCCCGGATGATAGTATTCCGTACCGCGAAGGTTCTCGGGCAGGCACTCCATGTCGGCTATCTTGTCTTCGGTATCGTGGGCGTATATGTATCCCTTCCCGTAGTCGAGCTCCTTCATGAGTTTTGTCGGAGCGTTCCTGATCTGCAAAGGCACCGGCTCGGCTATGTGCTCATTGGCATCTTTCGCAGCCTGCATGTAGGCGACTTCCATCGCATTGGATTTCGGAGCCAGCGCGTTGTATATGACGGCCTCGGTGAGGTGCACGCTGCACTCCGGCATTCCGATCAGATGGCAGGCCTGGAATGCCGCGACCGAGAGCTCGAGGGCTCGCGGGTCGGCGAGGCCTACATCCTCTGCCGCAAAGCGTGTCACCCGCCGCGCGATGTACATCGGGTCCTCACCCGATTCAAGCATCCTCGCAAGCCAGTAGACAGCGGCATCGGCATCGGAATTCCTCATGGACTTGTGCAGAGCCGAGATGAGATTGTAGTGCTCTTCGCCCTGCTTGTCGTAGAGCAGGGACTTTCTCGAAGTGCACTGCTCAAAGTCCTCTGTCGTGACCGTTACTATCTCGTGTCCGTCCGAAGGATCCGTTGACCTGCCGGCGTTCAGAACCATCATCTCGAGGGTCGACAGCGCCGTCCTTGCATCGCCGTTGGCAAAGCCGGCGAGAGCTTCGATGACGTCCTCGCTTATCCTGAGGTCCTGGTCTCCGAAGCCCCGCGGATCCTTTACGGCATTTCTGATGAGCTCCGCTATGTCACCAGCAGTCAGCTGGTGCAGTACGAAGACCTTGCAGCGCGAGAGCAGAGCCCCGTTCACCTCGAAGGACGGATTTTCAGTTGTCGCTCCGATCAGTATGATGCTGCCTTTTTCGACAAAAGGCAGAAATGCGTCCTGCTGGGCCTTGTTGAAGCGGTGTATCTCATCCACGAAAACTATGGTGCGCGCTCCTATGGCCGTCATTTTGTCGGCCTGCTGCATCACAGTCTTTATCTCTTTGATGCCACTCGTGACAGCGCTGAAAGTGATGAACTGCGCGTCCGTCCTCGCCGCGATTATCTGTGCCAGTGTGGTCTTGCCGACTCCCGGCGGTCCCCAGAATATCATCGAGGATATGCTGTCGCGTTCTATCAGATTGCGCAGCACCTTGCCCTCGCCCACCAGATGCTTCTGCCCGGCGAACTCATCGAGATCCCGCGGGCGCATCCTCGCAGCAAGAGGCTGGCTGTTTTTGCTTTCGCTTTCAAAAATACTTATCTGGCTCATTTCTTCTGTTATGCAGTATAGCCTGCCCTTTCGGCAAAATCTGCAATCTCGCCCAGCGTTGCTGTCTCAGGCGACGGGGAGCGGGCCGGATCGAGCCTTAGATTCATCTCGATCTCTGCCGGCCTCATCGAATTATACCAGTCGCCGTAATTCATGTGCAGAGTGGCGAAATATGAGGTGTCCCTGTCAAGCTTTATCATGTCATCGCCGAGATAGGCATACAGATGCTTTTTGAGCACCTTCATGGCCGGCGAATCTCCCGCCTCGGCCGCCTGCTTCTCTTCGGCCGAAGCATAGCGCGGCAGCTCAGCCGTATGTTCAAGCACGCTCTCCGCCGTCTTTCCGTCTATGAGATCGACAAAATACTTCGGTCTGACGCTCGCGGGGTAATCATACGCCGGAAGATCCACGACCTCCCGTCCCTCAAAGCATTCGCGTTCGACCGCCTTGGCGATGTCGAATATCTCCATTATGGTCACGCCCATTTCCAGGAACTGCCTGTTCTCTCCATATTCCAGGTCATCCCTGCCGAGAGTCTTTTCTATTATTTCCCTGACCTTTCTGCTGCTTTCGCTTTCGGCCGCCGCTCCGTCTCCAGCAAGTCTTTCCTCACGCGTCTTTCTTTTTCTCACATGCACTATGTCAGGAGATTCTTCGCATGAAAGTTCAGGGTGTTCACTGATGATGGTATCGTAAAGCAGCCGGTATGTGAACATATGCCCCTGATCAGACAGGTGGACATCGTTCTCATTGAGATTCGACAGATCCTCTTTGCCCCTGTATGCGCGCATCTCCGATGCCAGATCGGCGACAAGGACTCCCATGTCCGGAAGATTCTCTTTTATCCAGCGGTTAAGGTCGTCCGCGACCTCAGACTGCGACTTTGTCGTCACTTTATAGATCGGCGACCTGCTTGCATCGGACATAGTGTATACCGTCACCGCGACGATGACCGCATCGCTGTTGAGTTCGTGTATGCGGCCGACAAGTACAGGCATATCGTTCTTGTACGCCTTTACGCCTTCCATTATCTCGGCCTTTGCTTCTCTGCTGTTGAGAGCCGCGACCATTTTGACGGCCTTTGCCGGATTCGTTTTTAATGTCTCGAGCACTTTCGGCAGCAGCCTCCACGATGTGACATCGAGCCCTCCGGCACGCCCCATGTACTCAAGTCCGGTCTGCAGCACGTTGTTGGTCCCGCATACCAGCAGCACCACCTTCGCGTGTTTTACCGAATCGATGATATCCTCATTTTCCGTCAGGAACCCGAGCTGATAGCCTGTCGTCGCTCCCGGTACGGAGTAATTGCAGGCCTCGAGGCCGAGCCTTCTTGCCAAAAGCTCGGTAAAAGAGTTTGACCGCACCTTCATTTTGTAATTCGTGCCTACACTGTCTCCGAGGCATACAAGTTTGTTTTTGTCACCTCCCATTGCTAGTCCCCCAGTCTCCCCTCGATATAGTCAAGGACATCGCCGACAGTCTCTATCGAGTCCATAGCCTCGTCCTCGACGCTTATGCCGAAGCTGTCCTCGATATCGCCGACGATGCTTATCAAGTCAAGGGATGTCAGTCCGAGATCTTCCGTAAGCGAGCTGTCTTCACTGACCCTGATATCATCCTCGCCGAGATAATCGAGCACTATTTCTTTCAATTCGCCGAATATTTCTTCCCTTTTCATTCATGTCTCCTTCAGTCGTTCTTTTTTCCGATCCTATACCGCTTGATCTTCATTGTGGTCGTTTTCTCAAACGGCTCGTCTCTAAGTCTGATTTTACCGATATTCCTGCTCTTTGAAACAGTTTTATTGAATTTCTTCACATCCGCATCGATCCTCGACCTCGCGTCGGGATGATCCTTTTCATTCAGATAAAACTCAGCGGTTATCGTATTGTCATCCTCGTACACTACTACCTCATCGACGTATTCGATATGGAGAAGTTTTTCTTCGAGCTCCTCCGGAGATATGTTCTCGCCGTTTGCAAGTATGATGAGGTTCTTCTTTCGGCCCGTGATGTACAGGAATCCGTCCTTATCGATCCTTCCGTAATCGCCGGTCCTGAACCACTCCCCGTCGAACGCCTCCGCTGTAGCCTCCGGGTCCTTGTAGTAGCCCTTCATGACATTGCTTCCCGACACCAGTATCTCTCCGATACCGTTTTCGTCCGGGCAATCTATCTTCACCTTATTGCACGGAAGCGGCTTGCCCACGCTTCCGAACCTGTAATCGTGGTTTCTGTTGACCGAGACTATGGGCGAGCACTCCGTGATCCCGTATCCGTTGAGCACCTCTATGCCGAGATCGTGCAGTCCCTGCTGCAGTTCAGGGTCGAGAGCCGCTCCGCCGCATATCATGATCTCGAGCCTTCCGCCGAAATTCTCATGCACCTGAGCGAACAGCTCTCTTCTTTTATCTATGCCGAGCTTCATGAGAAAGCGGCTCAGCTTTATGCCCCTCTTCAGTTTACTGTCCTGTCCGCTCTTTTTTGCGTTGTTCCATACGCCCTTGTAAAGCAGATCCGCCATCATCGGCACAGCCGACACGTTCTGAGGCCTGTTTGTCCGGAAGTCCCTGAGTATGTGTCTGAGGTTCCCGCTTATGTGGAGATCCTTTATATAGACAAAAGCAGCCAGCATAGCCGATGCCCACGAAAAGGTATGGTGGAGCGGAAGAAGAAGCTGTGAATTGTCTCCTTCGACGCACCTGCAGGCAGCCGCTACGTCGCTGGCGAGATTGCCGTGCGTGAGCATCACGCCTTTTTTCTTTCCGGATGTGCCGGAGGTATAGACGATGCATGCCAGATCGTCCCTGCCGATCTCTGTCCTGCCGAAGCTGTCATCGCCGCTCTCTATGAGACTGCGTCCCTCTCCGGCATATACGTACACATCTTCGATCCTGAAAAGCTTTACATCCGGGCATCTGTCAGTGATCTTTTCCGCTGTTCTTCTGTATTTGTCCGAACAGAAAAGAGCCCTGCATTCACTGTCCTCCGCCAGTTCAGCAAGTTCATCGCCTTTGAGGCCCGTATCCATCGGCACGGCTGTGTTCCCGGTATTCGTGACTGCAAAATACGAGAGCACCCACTCCGTGGAGTTCTCTCCCAGAAGAGCTATATTGTCTCCTATGAATCCCTGATCCAGAAGGAATGTCCCCAGCGCCTCGATGAGATCGCCGACCTCTCTGAAGCTCAGCGGTATGTCGTTGTTTTCGCCCTTGTAAAAAGCGGTCCTGTCCGGTCCCTTCTCCCTGCCGTTTGCAACGAGCTCCCGGAGTGTCCAGAGGTCCGGAATGTCATAATATGGATATGTACCGTTTTTCATTTCATCCGGTCCTCATTCCATCATATATTTCTCGATGACGGTCTCTATGCCGAAGCCCTCTTTGATCTGCCCGAGTCGTTTGAAGTGAGGCTCCTCCATGTGTTTTGCGAGCGCATCCGCATCGCGCCACTTCTCGACAAGCAGGATCTCATCAGTCTCTGCCACCGGGTAATAGTAGTCGTATTTGATATTGCCTTCCTCGGCTCTGCAGGCCTCGTCCAGTTTTTCGGTCCATATGGCCTCGAGGAATCTTCTGCCCCGGTCCGGACTGCATTTGTATGTCACATTCAGTACTATCATCTTTTACCTCCATTCCCGCTGCGTATATCGCCGCCTTCATATTTTCTTTTCCATAAGTACGAGATCCACCCCCGGTATCCCGTTGAACACAGTCGGCACTATGTCCGTCTCGATGTACCCTAGGTCCGCGTACATCTTCCTTGCCCTTTTGTTGATGGCGTTCGTATCTATCCTCAGCACCCTGCAGCCCTGATCAGCCGCAAGCTGTTCCCAGAACCTCACAAAAGCAGGACCTATTCCCCCGCCTCTCTCGTCCGGGTCCACAGCGAGTGTATGGAGGACCGACACCTCTTCATCAGCCGCCTTGAACTTCCAGTCGCATCCGTAATAGACATCGACCTGTATCTGATTGATCACTCCTGTCGCGACCACTCTGCCGTCCGCATCAGCGACATACATGTCTCCCCTGCCGAGTGCCGCCTCAGCTACAGATCTCACAGGGTATACGCCCCGCAGCCATCCCGTGGCGCTGAATCCGGCCTCTTCAGCGTCATGGGACTTTTCATATATCCTGCATATGGCATCCAGGTCGTCCCGGCACGCTTTTCTGAATCTCAGACTTTTACTCATCCTATATATCTCTTTCCATCATGTAGACAGCATACCCGTCATCGCTGAAGGTTTCTTTTTTGATTCCGAAGCCCTGATCCTTCCAGAATTTGAGGGCCTCCTTGTTTTCCTTCACGACGGCGAGCGACATGTAGTCGAAGCCCGCAGCCTTCATCGCAGCGCGCACATCTGCAAAGATATCAGAGCCTATGCCTCTGCCCTGCATCTCTCCGTCCACCATAAACCATCCGATGAAGGCATCATCGGACTCAGGATATCCCGTTATGAGATCCATCACCGCCACCAGTATATCATCGGAGTTGTAGAATCCTACAAAGTATTTACTGCCTTTCGTTTTCCCGTCCGGGAGCTTTGTGATGACCTCCGTGAGGCTCTCACGCGTAGGAACGGTATGAAGATATTCGTAATATCTCGAGTTGGATTTCGCCAGTCTGTAAACTGCAGAGATATCCTCTTCATATATACGTTTTACCCTGTACTGTGTCGACAGCGCCTCTATGTCCAGACCGCCGTCCTCTCTTGAGGCTTCGCTGTCGATCGCCTGCCTGAACTGCGTCTCGTAGAGTTCATTGTATACTCCGCCGAGAGCGAGCAGTTCTTCGTGGGTGCCCTGCTCGGCGATGACTCCGCCTTTCACTACGAGTATGCGGTCGGCTTTGAGTACAGTAGACAGGCGGTGCGCTATGACTATGCTGGTGCGTCCCACCATCATTTTTTCGAGCGCATCCTGTATGGAATTCTCCGATATCGAATCGAGGGCCGAAGTCGCCTCATCGAGTATCAGGATCTTAGGATCCTTGAGTATGACCCTTGCCAGCGACAGCCTCTGCTTCTCGCCGCCTGACAGCTTGAGACCCCGGTTTCCGACCTGTGTATCGTATCCCTGAGGCTGGGCCGCTATGAAATCGTGTATGTTTGCGATGCGGCAGGCTTCTTCTATCTCTTCCATGCCTGCATCCGCCCTGGCATATCTCAGGTTCTCGAGTATCGTGCCGTTGAAGAGATACGACTCCTGTGTAACGACTCCGATCTGTTCTCTCAGATATGTCAGATCGAAGTCTCTCACATCTGTCCCTGCGATCTTTACCGAGCCTCCCGTCACATCATAAAGGCGCGGTATCAGATTCACAACGGTCGACTTGCCCGAGCCCGAAGGTCCGACGATCGCATACATGCTGCCTCCCGGCACCTCGAGATCTATGTCCGTCAGGATAGGATTGCCCGGATCGTAGCTGAATGACACGTGCTCATATCTGATCGGCTTATTGTCCACATCGGGCTTCTGCCCGTTCTCAGGCGATGTTATGGTGTTCTCCCTGTCGAAGTAATCGAATATACGGGTAAAAAGAGCAAGGCTCCTTGTGAAATCGACCGAGATATTCATCAGCTGCTCGACCGGACGGTAGAGCCTGTTGATCAGGGCGACCGTAGCGGTTATGGTGCCGACGGTCAGCGCCGGGTCGATCTTTTTTATTATGAACCAGCCGCCCGCAAAGTATATGAGCAGAGGTCCTACCTGAGTGAACATCCCCATAACGACCCTGAACATCTGACCGGATCTTTGCTCTTTCAGGTTAAGGTCGGTCACCTCGCGGTTGACCTTCTCGAATTCTTCGTACTCCTGCTGCTCGCGCGTGAATATCTTTACGAGCATCGATCCGGATACCGAAAGAGTCTCGTCTATCTCCTGATTGAGTTCATCGCTCTTCGCCTGGCTTTCAGTAAGGTATTTCCACCGGGTACGTCCTGCCGTCCTTGTCGGCAGTATCAGGAGAGGGATGACCGCTATTCCTACGACCGCCAGAGGAACGCTCATGCTGAAAAGCGCTATAAGCGTCGTCACGACGGTAGCGATATTGCTCACGATATTCGACAGCGTGCCGCTTATTACAGAGCTCACTCCGCTTATGTCGGTGTTCATGCGGGTGATGATGTCTCCCTGTTTCTCGCTTGTGAAGAAGGAATGCGGCATATACTGCAGATGGCGGTACATCTGATTGCGCATGTCAAAGATGATCCTCTGCGAGATCCAGGCGTTTATGTAGTTTTCGAGCACCCCCACGAGCTGGCTCACAGTCAGCGCCGCAAACGCCGCAAGCAGCAGTTTTATCAGAAGCTCCATGTTCTGTCCGACCAGGGCCTCATCCACTATGCGGCCGGTGATGATAGACGGAAAAAGCCCGACTGAGGCAGAGATAAGTATTGCAATGAAAACAAAGACGAACTGCAGCCGGTATGGTCTGAGATAAGCCATTATCCTGGCAAGCAGCGCCTTTGTCACCTTGGGCATATTCTGTTTCTCTTCCTCGGTGAGGAAGCGTGTCGGGCCCATCCGGCCCGGTCCCTGTCCCGCCATTCCTGTCCCTTTTCTATTTTTTTCCTTCCTTTACGGAGGCTCTCTTCGCGTTTCTCATCGTCAGCAGGAGTACGATGACGAGCACCGCCAGTACAGCGGCAGAAGCAGACCATATGCCCGCGTCAGGCAGAAAGGATTCCGTGCCGTCGCTGTTAGATATCATCTCGGCGTCCCGCAGGACCCATGCACCTATCGCCGGTCCGATCAGTCCCGGAATGAATACCTGGCCTATGATCCTGACTCCCTGGAACTGACCTGATCTTCCCTCCGGTATGTTGTCTCTTATCGCGGCCCCGAAAACAGACATCCCCGTCAGATAACCCGCCATCATCAGCAGCGATCCGATGAATACCGGCACGGTCGTCCTCGTGAAGTACAGAAATGCGTAACCGCACGCGAGCATAGCGCACACAGGCATGATGCTCTTCATGAAGCCGCAGCTGTCGTACAGCCTTCCGTAGAACACCGTTATCAGCGCAGCGAGCAGTATTGCCGGCGCGAATATGAGGACATAATTATCCATTCCGAGAGTCTTCTCATAGTAGATAAGCAGGTAAGGCATGAACACCTGTATCGAGGTGCCGAAGACCGCAAAATTCAGGAGCGCGAGATAGAGAGTTCTGTTCTCTCTGGCTACAGACGGTCTGAAGCTGTATGCGAGAGTCTCTCCGAGGCTCTCTCTGACAGGCTTAAGGCCGGGATCCTCCTCGATCAGGAACCACCCCGATACGCCTATCAGCGCAGTCACTATGCCGATGATATAGTAGATCGTCACCCATGCCTCATGGGTGTCCAGGTTGAAGTTCATGAAGCCTCCGAAGACCACGAGTATCGCTATCAGCGGCATCATGGAATTGACTCCCTCTATCTTCCCCCTGTTGGTCGAGTCGCCTCTGTCAGTCAGCCAGGCATTATACGCGGCATCATTGGCGGTCGATCCGAAGTAAGTCATCACGCAGTCCATGACTATGGTGAGCATGATGCTCTTTATGTAAGCGAAAGTGATGATGGAAAGGCCCCAGATGATGTAGCCCGCGCTCATGAAAGCCTTTCTCTTTCCGACCTTGTCCGATACTGCTCCCATGACGATGGTCGTAAGAGCCGCTGTCACGGCACTGGCCATCACCATCGCCGAGATATCGGCCGGCGTGGCGTGGAACATCTTGTATATGAACACGTTGAAGTACATGTTCTCGACCACCCAGGCGACCTGACCCATCAGGCCGAATATGAGCATCGCTGTCCAGAATTTATTTCCGAGCTTCGTCTGAGTCTGCATCACATCTTCTCCGTTCGTATATTACTGATCGCTGCTCAGTCTTCTGATGCGTTCCTGAGTATACTCTTCTATCTGCTTCCACAGGCTCCTGAGCTGCCGCTTGTGTGTGCACAGCTTCTCAGTGCAGTTGGAACATCTGAGATAATCATTGGTGACCTCGGAGAACCTCTCAGGATGTCTGTAGAAGGTGATCTCCCACCTTGCGAGAAGAGCGACCGACAGCAGCAGAAGGCTCCATGTGTACGTCTTCTCCACAAAGAAAAGAGGCGTGAACATCATGGCGTAGTCCCAGTTGTATATCCTGCAGGCGCTGCAGCATTTGTTCTTGAGGAACCATGTCTGGAACGGACAGAAGAACAGTATGCAGATGAGGTCGCAGACCGAATACGCGCTGCACAGGATTATCATGATGCCGTCATCGAATATCCCCATCATGTGGAGCATCCCGAAAAAAGCGTTGAATACTATCCATATCAGTGCGACGAGCATCGTGGCATTGTTATCGTGCACCACTATCTCGGTCTTTCCTGTCTTCACATAATTGCAGGCAAACTGTTTCTGGCACCCCGGGCTCTCAAAGCTGCAGGGAAAGAACCTCGCTATCATCTCTATGACGTATATGCTCCAGACGACATATATAGTCACGGGCATTCTTTCCACACCTATGGTGAACGGCACTCCTTCCCTGAATCTGAATCTTATATACGCGACTACCACAAGAATGAAAAGCACTGATCTGTATACCAGTCTTATGTAGTGCCATATTCCTACCTTGGTCAGTCTGATCCCTCTTACGTTCATGTCCTCTGTCCTTTAGGATGCATCCTTCAGTGTCCCCTCAGGCCTCTCGCCCTTGTAGTAATACCTGTCAGTATATATGCCGTTGGCCGGGATGCCGTAGTCAAGGTAAGCGTTCTTGAATTCGGTCGTCCTTTTGCCGTCCGGAGAGATAGTGATGACAGTAGCTCCTCTCTGCAGGCCGGATCTGTCGATATCTTCGTATGCGATATTGTCTATCGAGTATCCGTAGATCAGGTCCACGCCCCTGTAATTGACCCATACGTTGTTGACGTGGTCGTGTCCGCAGTAGCACCCCTCCAGAACGTTCATGCCGTCAGGACCGAGAGTTTCGAACAAACTGTCGATGTCCGCAAGAGGCACGTCAGTCTGCGTGATGCCCCCGTGCCATATGCGGCTGTGGACAGTACCGTCGACCTTCTCATCCCAGACACCCCATACATACTTTGTGTCTTCAGTATCTTTGAAGCCGTTCGCTTCGAGATCCTCGTAGGCTATCCTGTATTCGCTTATCGGGATGTGGAAGAAAGCTACCGTCTCAGGACTGCCGAGCTTAGTCAGCGTCCTCTCCGCCCACCTGACCTCGCCGTCTCTTATGATGTCGTAATTCCAGTCAAGCACGGCCCGGATGCTGTTGTCCACATACGCGTTGCTGTCTAAAAGGAGCAGCGCCTTTGTCGTTTCTCCCTTTGTGTTCTTTACGAGGATCACCTGGTTGGTGACCGCAGGCAGATCGCCTCCGTCCGTATATTCTTCGTTGAATATGCAGTATTTGAATCTGTCGTCCATGTACAGGTTGGCAAGCTTCTGTCTGCCCGTATAGCCGAAGACTTCAGTATCGTGATTGCCGAATACCGTCGTGAAATACACGCCTTCGTGATCGAATATCTCGATGACATCACGGCCGGCCATGCGGTTGTTCAGAGTTCCTCCCCCGCGGTACAGCGGGCCAGGCACGGCAAAGGTGTTGTCTCCTCCGAGTATGACCAGATCCGGTTTCTCCTTCTGAAGCATGGTGATCACTTCCCGTACGGTCTTGCGGTCTCTTGCGGCATTGAAAAATCCTCCGCCGATATGTATGTCGGTGATGAACATGATCCTGAGATCCCTGTCGGTCGTTAAGGAGTAGCAGCCTTTCGGCGCATCGAACTCCGGCACCACTCTGTCGACGCCGCTGTAATCCACCGGGTCGAAGCTGTCTATATAGTGCCTGAGGCTGAGCGACACACCGTAATTGATCGCATTCGACAATCCGAACAAAGCCACTCCGACGATAACAATCCACATCGGTATCTTCCACCACAGGCCCCTCTTCTTCCCGGACCCGCCGGCTTTGTTCTCCTTCTTTCTGCGCTTCGCTTCTTTTCTCTCTGCGCTGTCCATCTTCATATCCTTTCCCGTTCTGCGGTCCGTATCATCCTAAAGCTCCACCGGAACCGGCACCCTTATCTCTTCGGCAAGCGACTCAGGATGCTCGAGCAGATATTTTGCTATCCTCAGGGATTTCGCATTGTAGAATCCGTCCGAAAGCCTCTCGTCGAGCGTGAACGTGCAGTTGATAACGTCCCTCTCCTGCCAGCTCCCGTCATACATGAGCTTCTGCTCTTTATGCAGGACTCCTATGGTGATCATGAACGAACAGGTGCCGTAATTGTTCAGATGATGGTAGCAGGAGTCAGCTCCTATCGAGCCGAGATTTGCCAGCAGGACCGACGAGTAATTCGGGTCGCCGTCGGTAAGTCCCTTCGGCATGATACCGTGATATTCGAGCACCCTGAGCGAACCGAAGAATACTTCGAGGACCGGTCTCGGCAGGCTTCCTACGAAATCCATGAGCTTGTCGAGGTCATTCGATTTCTCCCTGCGCACCTTCTCGACGTCCCCGAGTATCATCTTCGAGATGGAATCCAGGTTCATGTCAGGCTCGACCTTGAGAAACATCAGCGATTCGTCTGCATCGTCCCTGAACTTCTGCTTCACCACGAACGAGAGAGTGATGTCCTTTCTCTCGTAAAATCTTCTGCCCGAGATGAACCAGTTGAGCTTCGGCCTGTGATATATCGTCCTGGCGACTGCAGTACATATCGCGTGGAATATCTTCAGCTCGGTCCCTTCCTCTTCGTTCCTCTTCTTCATGTACCTTACTAGGTCGGTGACGTCGAACTGCTCTGTCATCGATACCTCTGCTTCGGTCCTCTTCGGCATTATATAAGGGAGTATGTTGTGGAACCCGTCAAGGCCCTTTACTCTGACTCCGTCTCTTCTCTTGTTCCTCATGCGGCCTCCATGCTACAGTCCGAGTTTTCCCTTTGCCTCTTCGGCCACGAGCTTCGCCTCTTTTTTCATGTCTTCGCCGTACAGCATCCCAAGGATAGCGAACGCTGTCGCAGTCCCCGCGAGTGCGCCTATCCCTCTGGCTCTTTTGCGGCGTTTTTCCATCTTCATGAGTTTTTTCATTTTCTTTTCTTTCATTTTTCTTTCTTCCTTTCTTCGACGCCGAGTATCTCTTTCAGATCTTCAGGTTCTATCTTTTCGAAAATAGGTATGCATCCCGCATTCACAGCGGCCTTCAGAGCCTTTGGCGACCGGATGGTCCAGGAGGCTTCTGTCATTCCTTTTTTATCTACTCCCCGCCTTAAGGTCCGGTTGCTTCTGTCCTTGAATTTATACGAGATGAAATCCGGCTTCGTCAGCAGGTTGAGGACCATGTTCGTCAGCAGCGGCACCTGGTAGAACGCTATTCCGTCGGTCTTCTTATGGAAGGCCTTGGCGAGCTGGCCCCTCGCGAACTGCGGCCTGATCTTCTTCAGCACGAGAAGCACTCTCGGATCAAAGCTCTGCAGCGCGAACGGTCCGTCGTATCTGTCGAGCCTCTCAGCGACCGCTCTGGTGAGAGCTGCGTAGTTGCCTCTGTTGACCTTGAGCTCGATCAGCAGCGGCAGGCCCGTACCCTCGTAGAGTTCAAGGACCTCATCGAACGTCGGGATAGGCTCATCCGTGCCTTCGAGTCTGAGCTTGCTGAGATTTGTGATGTCGTAGTCCTCTATTATCCCCTTCACTCCGGTCTCACGCTCCAGTTCTTCATCATGGAAGATGACGAGCGAACCGTCCGCTATGAGGTGGACGTCTATCTCCGTCGGGAGTCCGTATTTTATAGCGCGGCGGAAAGCCGCCATCGAGTTTTCAGGGATCTCCGGCTTGTCGTGGTAACCCCTGTGCGCGTACATATCTGCAAGATTTTTTCTTCTGTTATCCATTTCAGTCTTCCATGTCCTCAAATGCTTCAAGCCCGTGCTTTACCTCAGGCGCGGCATCTCCGTGCTTCACCATGGTCATCGTCACGAAGCTGGCCAGTACGAAGAGGGCTGCATACGGGAAAAGCACTCTATAGCTTACGTTTCTCATAAGGAAGCCCGCGAGTATAGGCGTGACCACCTGTGCGGCCATCGAAGCCGCGTAGTAATAGCCCGTGAACTTTCCAATATCCGAGCCCTTGCACATCTCTACCACCATAGGCAGCGAATTGACGTTGATCGCGGCCCAGGCAAAGCCGATGAGCGCAAATACTATGAACATTATCACGTTTATCTCGCTGAACGCGGTGGTCAGGAAATGGCAGGCAGCGAAGCACGCCGCCAGGATCAGTATTCCTATCATGATCGTCCTTTTGCGTCCGACTTTATGCGCAAGGCTGCCGATAGGGATGTAAGATATGATGGCTCCGCCGGTAGCTATCAGAAGGCAGGTCGATGCTCCGCCCAGGCCCTGACCCATCACCTTGTCCACGTATGTCGTGAACCAGGTCGTGATGCCGTTGTAGCCGATGAACCACAGAGCGATCGATGCGAGCAGGAACGCCAGACTCCTTTTTACCGCAGCAGGAAGCACCTGGTGTCCCGAGCCGTCATCCTCGGCGAGGTTCCATTCAGGATGCTCCGCCTCGAGCCGCTGGTTCTCTTCGACGAGCTTCGGCTCGTTTATGGTCAGCCTCATGACAAGGATGGAGACCACCATGATGGCGGCGACAACTATGAAGAGAGGCTGGTAATCCACGTGCTCGAGCCCGTGGACCTTGGAGTTCGGGTACATCACCGCCGCAACCGCCAGATATATGATGCCTCCGACTGCACCCATCAGATTGATGATGGCATTCGCGCGCGAGCGCAGAGGCTTAGGCGTGACGTCAGGCATAAGAGCGACAGCAGGCGATCTGTACGTGCCCATCGCGATGAGCAGAAGTCCCAGAAGCACCACGAAGGCTATCATCTTGCCTGTTGCCGGCTCTGCGTAGTACGAATTATCTATAAGCGGCAGGGCATTCAGCAGTATGACCGCAGCTGCCGTGCCGAGCACGATGTACGGCGTCCTCTTTCCCGTCTTTGCAGTCGTCCTGTCTGAAAGAGTCCCGAAGAACGGCAGCAGAAAGAGTGCCAGTACATTGTCGGCCGCCATGATGGCTCCCGAGTAGGTCTCGTGCAGGTGGAATGTCTTTGTCAGCATCAACGGAATGACGCTGTCGTACATCTGCCAGAACGCGCATATCGACAGGAATGCGAGTCCGACAAGTACCGTTCGCTTGTTGTTGAGCTTCATATTTCCGGCCTTTCTCTGTTGTCTTACTGTCCGATGTATCCGAGTTCTTCCAGCACGCCCGGAAGAGCGTCAAAGCTGTCGATCCTCGCGACCGCATCGTTTATCTCTCCGAATCCATAGGCCGCCCATATGCACGGTATCCCCGCTCTGTGAGCGGCATCGGAGTCTTTCTGTATGTCTCCTACATACACGGCTTTTCCGATACCGTTTCTTTCCATCATGAGCCTGATGTTTTCAGCCTTTGAAAGGAAGGTCCTGCCCCATTCCTCGTAGTCCTCGAAGTACTTCCACATGTCCATGGAATCGAGGAACGCCTTGACATAGCCCTCCTGGCAGTTGCTCACGACGCTCATCCGGACACCTCTTTGCTTCAGTCCCGCCAGAGTATCATCGACGCCTTCGTACAGATCACCTCCGTGCTCGGTGATGTATCCGTTCTCAAAGACTTCGCATTTATGAGCCAGCTCGTAGCGCTCTTTTTCGGGCAGCCAGCTGAAGTGGACATCCGCGATCTCTGTCATGGTCTTGCCCATATTGCTCGAGATGTCCTTTGCTGTAAGCACCTTCCCGCTGTCCGTTTCGCGTTCGAGGACCACGTTCCAGGAGGCCGCCACATTTGCAGACGAGTCCCAGAGTGTCCCGTCCAGATCGAAAATGATCATAGTACCGTCTTTGTCCATACTGATTTTGTCGCACCTTACCTTTCCCGACGACTTGTCGTTCCTTATGTGATAATACGCGTATTCTTCCGGCTTAAGCACGTTCTTCTCCCGGAAGATACCTTCTGCATCATCCCTTTTTTCCGGGCTGATGCGGACGGATATGCCGCAGCTCGCCGATATGAACCTCGGCACCGGCATTATCGTTACCTCAGCCGGTTTAAGGAGCTTCTCAGTCGAGATGGCCGCGTGTGTCGATTCGAATGTGATCAGATAGTATTCTTCCATAAAACCTTCTTCCTGTACGGCTGTGCCGTCAACCATTTAATTATACAATAAAACAGGCTCTGTATAGAGCCTGTTCCGATAGTTTTTTCGATTGTCCGGCAGAGGCTACAGCTTGATGACCTTGCTGACTTCCTGCATAGCGCCGAGGATGTCATACATGTTGCTGACCGTTCCGACCTTGAGTTCGTCCGTGAGTCCGTAGAAGTTCAGGCATGTTCCGCATACCAGCACCTTTGCTCCCTTTTCGATGAGGGTGTTGAGGTTCTCGACGATCTGAGGCTCAACGCCTGTGACCAGCTTCACTCCCTCGTTCATGAAGAGAACGTATGAAGGGATGTTCTCGGATTCACTGAGTGTGAAGATAGCCATTTTCGCGAGGTTCTGTCCGAGCTCGCCCTCGTTCGTTCCGATCGAGTCCTTGTTGAAGAATACGGCATATGTGCCTGCCTCTGCAACAGTCGCGCCCATCTTCGTCTCGCCGTTCGCGAACTTGACGAGGAACTTGTCTCCGAAAGGCTCGTTTGTGGCAGGTCTTCCGAGAGCATCACCGAGTCTTGTGAGGTTTCCTATCTGTGTAGGGCCGTCAACGATGATCTCAACATCCTGCTTACCTGCTTCGAGTTCCTTCTTTGCCATGATCACAGGGATCGGGCACTGTTTGCCGCCTGCATCGATTCTCATAATTATTACCTCCGTTTTTGCTGCCGCGCGCAGCAGACATCCCGCACCGAGCGTGGCAGCGAGGGAGAGATGTCTGCGACGAGCCTGCGGCTCTTTAAGGGCCGGAGTATGTCCCCCGGCCGGTATTTACGTACACAACAAATATACTCCGTTTTAGAAGCAGGTATTATTGATAAATTCAATAATACCTGCCCGTAAAAAACTTCTGTGTCAATGAGTTACCAGCCCATGACCTGTCTGAAGACTTCTCCTATAGGCTCTCTGATCACGAGGTCCGCTCCGCTGTCGGCGCTGGTCGCGCTCATATTGATGAGCACGAGCTTCTTTCCGTGGAAGTAGTTGATGAGACCGGCAGCCGGATAGACTATGAGAGTCGTTCCTCCGACTATCAGCGTGTCAGCTTTCGAGATGGCTTCGATCGCGCCGTTTATGACTCCGCCGTCGAGGCCCTCTTCATACAGAACGACATCCGGTTTGACCCTTCCGCCGCACTTGTCGCATTTCGGGACTCCCTCGCTCTTTATGATCTTGTCGACATCGTAGAAAGCATGGCAGTTCTCACAGTAGTTTCTGAGTACCGATCCGTGCAGTTCCCATACGGCCTTGCTGCCCGCCTTCTGGTGCAGACCGTCGATGTTCTGCGTCACTACCGCGCTCACCTTACCCTGCTTTTCAAGCTCGGCAAGGGCCTTGTGACAGTTGTTCGGCTCGGCATCCTCGTAGATCAGCTTGTCCCTGTAGAACTCGAAGAACTGTTCCGGATGCTTCACATAGAATGTGTGCGAGATCATCTCTTCAGGCGATACTGTCCGGCCGAGGTCCTGGTTATACAGTCCGTTCGCACTCCTGAAATCCGGTATGCCGCTCTCTGTCGACACTCCCGCGCCGCCGAAAAAAACAATGTTTTTGCTTTCATCGATTATCTTTTTGAGTTCCTGTATCTCCTTTGACATATTACCTCCTCTCACCGGGCTTCAGCCGGATATGCACGGACCTGTTCCTGATACGCAAGCGGTCACTGCTCTCCGCCTGCTTTTTCATACAGGCTTTCAAGCAGTTCAGGTGTGACCGAACCGACCTCGTTGTATATCACCCTGCCGTTTCTGTCGAGCACTACAGTCTGAGGCATGGTCGTTCCGCCTCCGACGGTGTTCCACACCAGCTTGTCCTTTGTATCCAGGGCGAATATCAGATCGTCCCAGCCCTTGTCTGACAGATAGGCCGGTATATCGTCCTTGGACATCGAATTGTGCACCGCGAGGATGACCACATCACCGGGGTGTTCGCCGGCCAGATCGTTGAAGTACGGAAGTTCTCCCACGCATGGCCCGCAGTACGTTGCCCACAGGTTTATGAATACCACCCTGCCGCGGGTATCTTCCAGATGGAAGCTGCTTCCGTCCAGACATTCTATGGTGAAATCCTGAAGCTGGTTCCCGACGGTATAGCTTTGAGCAGCGGACCTGCTTTCAGCCGCTGCATCTCCGGATCTGTCGAGAATGTTGAACCATACCAGGGCGAACGCCAGGAACACGATGGCTGCGCCCCATGCGATGCGTCTTCCCCGGGCTCTGCGCTCCCCGGAATCCGGTCTGTCATCAGCGCAGCCTCCTTCAGGAGCTATGAGCGTGATCCTGCCCGCCTTCATTGAGATGGCTCCCTGCCTGCACACGCCCATGCATTCCGCGCAGTTTATGCACTCGCGGTCTCCGACATGGCGGACATCCATCCTGCAGTTCATCGCGCAGGCTCCGCAGTGCGTGCACCGGTCCGCATCCACCTTTACACCTATGACCGCAAGCCTGTTGAACATGCCGTATATCGCTCCGAGCGGGCACAGGAACCTGCAGAACGAACGATAGCAGAATACGCAGGCCAGTCCGATGATCATCATGATCACGAACTTTCTTGTGAAGAATAACCCCAGCAGTCCGAAGAGGTCGCTGTTTCCCTGGTTCGAGAGCAGGCCTATGGCCCCCTCGAAGGTTCCTGCGGGACAGATGTACTTGCAGAATCCCGGGACCGCTTTGCCCTGCTTCAGTCCGAACCAGAGCGGTACCGCGACTGCGAATACAGCGAGCATCACGTACTTGAGATATGTAAGAGCATGCGTGACGCTGTTTTTCTGTATCTTCGGAGTCGGGATCTTATGCAGCAGCTCCTGTATGAGCCCGAGCGGGCACAGCCAGCCGCATATGGTGCGTCCGAGCATGAGTCCCCAGAGCATCAGTATGCCGAAGACATAAAAGCCGGTCCGGTTCCCGGAGGCCGCGAGGGTGTTCTGAAGCGACCCCAGAGGACAGGCTCCCACTGCCGCCGGACATGAATAGCAGTTGAAACCGGGCACGCACATCATCTTTGTGCTGCCTGTATATATCTCTCCTTTTATGAAGCCTTTCGCATAGGCGTTGTACAGTACAGCCGAATAAAGCTGTATCAGCTTTCTTTTATGCTTACCCAAGCCCTATACACTCCGAACATATATTGACCGCTTTTATGAACACGTCTTCCATGCTTCCGTTCATTATCCCGGCGACGATGAACACCGCGGCGATGATGAAAAGAGCGGCCCTTGCGAACCTGAGCTTTTTCTGATCCGCGGATCCGGCTGCCGTCCCAGGTTCCTTCCCGCGCTCTTTTTTATACATGTCTGCCAGGACCTGATCGGAAGCAGGCCTGCTCTGAGCTTCGTCGCGCGCCCCGGTGATCACGCACGCTATGTTCGTGACTGCTGCAAGCAAAAGCAGCGGCAGATATCTGCCGATCGCCGCCGCTGCCTTTTCTCTTGTATAGATCCAGGCTTCAGGATGTCCCTGCGCCCGGTATGCGAGTCCGTCGCTGTATATATGTACTGCCGCGGCAGCCATCAGGGCCGCCCACAGTATGCACAGCGCCGCCTGAACATACAGGAGCATTTTCTTTTTATCCATTCCGAATCTCCTGTTTTACGGGTATCCGTCATTTCGACTTGACCGGGAGCATGACGACAGTCGAGCCTATGCCGCTCTGCATCTCGCCTTCGCCGTCTATCTCGCCGCCGTCAGGTACGCTCAGGACCTTGACCTTGAAATCGTGAGGCTTATCGGTGAACACGTCGCAGCGGCTGTCGTCTCCGACAGTATAAGTTGATTCGTTGCCGTCCTCATCCGTCAGGCTGAATTCGGTTCCCGGCATTCCTGCGAATGTGTAGTATCCGACCTGAGTCTCCTGATAGTCATCGCCCATGAACTGCGTCACGATCTTCTCGAAGGTCGCGGCATCAGGCACAGATCCGACCCTGTGCATGCCGATCTTTCCGTTCCTGTCGATGACGAGCGTAGTCGGATATGCCGCCGCCCTTATGTCGCCGATACTTCCTTCAGGGAAATATGCTATCGGGAACGCCAGGCCGTGTGAATCAGCGTATTCCTTTGCCGATTCTTCGCTGTCCAGCTTGTCGACATCAAGACCGATCATCGACATTTTGTCCTGATACTTCTGGTATACCGCGTCCATTTCAGGGAATTCCTTTTCGCACGGACCACACCATGTAGCAAAGAGGACGATCACCGTCACTTCCTTGCCATCCATGAGGCTGCTGAGCGAGACAGTCTCGCCGTTCGTCGTGACCGCCTCAAAATCCGGCATCTCCATGCCTGTGTACGTGACCGTGTTTCTTTCTGCCTGTGCTGATTTGATTTCGTCCACATGGGCCCTGTAGAAAATGAATATCGCGGCAGCGGCCAGGATCACCAGTACGAGCAGTATGATGAGGCCGACCTTCAGGCAGCCTCCTTTCTTCTTTTTCTTCTTGCCGCCGGTTTCCGCAGCTTCCGTGACTGCTTCAGCAGCAGAGGCTTCTTTAGTTTCTGCAACTTCTCTGATCTCGTTCTGATCCATGTCAGCACCCCCTTTTTCTATTCAGCCGGCTTGAGAGTGATCGTCACTTCTCCGTAGCTTTCAGGAAGCTCATACTCAGTGCTGTCCTCGGCATAGCCATCAGGAGCCTGGAAAACATGCACTGTATACCGGCCCTCCTCAACCTCGAAGACCGCCTTTCCGTCCATGTCAGTCTCGCCCATCTGGCACATGTCGCCGGAGCAGAACTGAAGCGATACTCCTTCGACAGGAACACCGGACTCATCGACCGTCAAAACAGTATAGGCCGATGCCTTTCCGCCTGATGATGCGCCGTCCGAAGACGATCCCCCGCCGCATGCAGCCAGCATTAATACGCACAAGCATACGATCAGTACCGCGGTCAACTTCTTCATAAGTATCTCTCCTTCCTTCTGATATCACGAAACGTTCTGTTTTCTCCTGTTCTCCCTGAGGAAGGCGATCAGGTCGTCCTCAGAAAGAGGTCTGGAATAATAGTACCCCTGTATGTAGTCGCACGACATCTCTTTGAGGGCTTTCACAGCCGCTTCCGTCTCGACGCCCTCTATGACGAGTTTCTTCTTGATGTCATGCATCATCCGTATCGTATTGAACATGATGATGTTTCCGGATTCACTGAACATGTCATCAGCCATCGATTTGTCTATCTTGACGACATCGAGAGGATATGTGTTCATCCTCTGTATGCTTGAATAACCCGTGCCGTAATCATCGAGCGAGAAGCTGTATCCCGCATCTCCGAGCTGGCTGACATTCTCCAGTATCACTCCGCTGAGATTGTCGAACATGGATTCCGTTATCTCGAAGCTGATACGCTTCGGATCCACGCCGTACTTCTTCTGCAGGTCTTCGAGCAGAGCCGGCAGCTTTGGCTGCAGCATCTGCGCGACCGACATATTTATATGCATTCTGTCAAGGCCGAGCTCATCCATGTCATTCTCAGACATGAACCTGAACACCGACTCCAGTATCTTTTCTCCGAGTCCCAGAATAAGCCCGTTCGCCTCCGCGGCAGGTATGAACAGAGCCGGCGATATAATGCCGTAGACCCTGTCAACCAGCCTGGACAAGGCCTCAGCCGCGTCGAAGCGCTGCTCTGTCACATTGTAGATCGGCTGGTACAGCACCTTGAGGCTGTTCTCGGTCATGGCCCGGTTCAGTATCTCGTCCATGTGCACTATGCTGTTGTAATCCGGATATTCCTTCAGTTCGGACGCACTGTAGATGATCCTGTCCGGGGAGCCGATAGTAGTGAAAGCCCGCCCGAGTTCGAGTATCTCATCCGCGTCGTCCAGTTCTTCAGGGCAGCGTATCGTACAGACGTGCGATTCGAACTGCACACCCATGTCCGCATACTCCCTGGTGCGGCGGTGCACTCCCTCCCTGAAGACGGAGACGACACCGCTCACATCGAAGCGCGGATCATCAAGGATCAGATAGATGATGCCGGGACGCTCAAAGTACATTTCGACCTGGATGCGCCGTCTGGTATACAGCTCCCTGATCTCATCGACTATCTCGCCCACATAATCGTAATATCGCTTGTCTCCGAGATAGGAACGTATCTCGAACGCGTTGTCCAGCTTGACGATAACGATCTGGACAGCATCCCCCGAGTTCAGCGCATTCCTCAGATCGCGCTCGTACGCGCGGCGGGTCCGGATGACCACATAGCCGTCCATGGTCTCTTCGGGACGCATGACCATGTTCTGCACGAGGAGTATGCCGATCGCCGTCGCGAACATCTCAAGAAGCAGCTGCGGCACGAAGAACTGTGCGACTACGGCCGCAAAGATCAGCACGTATACAGACAGAAGCGCCATCCACTTGCTCCTGTCAAGGTACCTTCTGCAGTATATACAGTAGAATACGCCGCAGAATCCGTAGATGCCCGCTATGATGTATACGAGCAGGATCATCGGTCCCCTCGAGTATCCGCCCTCCGTAGTGACCGTAAACAGGCTCCTCGTACGGAAGTTTATAAGCAGAGCAGCCGCAAGCACCGTGAAAGGAAGCCACACGGCCGCGCGCACGGCAGTCCTGCGGAGCAGATGGTATGTCCGGGTGATGACAAATACGAACAGAAAATAAAATACCAGCGTCAGATTGTGCAGGAGTTTGAAGGCGAACGAGATCGCCATTCCCATAATGACCCCGCCGTCCGTGATCGGCACGGGGTTCACCACGAACTCCATGAGTATGTCCAGCACAGCACAGACCAGCGAGAGCCAGTTGACCAGAAGAAAAAGTTTCTCCGCTTTAGTCGTGGTCATCCTGCGCGCATAACACGTGTGGATGATCAGCAGAAAGACCGGTATCGAACAGATGTCAAAATAGATCAGTTTCATGTAGCCTATGCCTTGAATTATCAATCTCTTATAAGCCCTATATACGTAAATTGTCTCACAAAAACTTATACTAATGCAACAATAAAAAGAGCCTTTTTTTGGCTCTTTTCATAAAAGCGCAGTTCTATACCGGCATTCCGGCTATTTCAGCCCTGAAGCCATCATGTAGATATTGAAGATATCTTCCGTGTTCAGGACTTTGAAATTGCCGATAGTGCGGGCATCCTGGAATGTGACTCCGAGGGCCGCCTTTCTGCAGGCCGCCTCGTCGAAGTCGAGTCCGAGGCCCTTTATGTCCACCGGCATGTCTATCGATCTGAAGAAATCTTCGAACTTCGCAATGGCCTTTTCAGGATCGCTCTCTCCGAACACTCCCTCGCCCAGCTTGACGAATCTTGCCCTGTCGACATCGAGGCAGTACCTCGCCCATGACGCCCATATGGCCGCAAGACCCGCTCCGTGCGCGACGTCGTACTCCGCCGAAAGCTCATGCTCTATCTGATGGCACGCCCAGTCGCCCTTCGTGGAATTCCCGGCCGCCATAAGGCCGTTGTGCGAAAGAGATCCGCACCACATGAGGTTGGCCCTCGCATCATAGTCGTCAGGTTTTTCGAGCGCGGCAGGAGCCCACTTCATCACCTCTTTCAGGAGGGTGAACGAGAGCTGATCCGTGAAGTCGAGAGCGTATCCGTCGTGGAAGTATCTCTCCAGGGTGTGCATCATTATATCGGTCGCGCCGCAGGCCGTCTGGTATTTCGACACGGTCGCAGTCAGCATAGGGTCAAGAAGAGCAAACTTGACTCTTCCGAAGTCCGTGTTGACTCCTCTTTTGTATGTCGGGTCTGTCTCGTCGTTCGTGATGACGGACGAATCGCTCATTTCGGATCCTGTTGCAGACAGCGTCAGGATGCAGCCGACAGGCGCGGTCCCTTCGACCTTGCGTTTGCCGCAGTAGAAGTCCCAGACATCACCCCCGCCGTATACTCCGTAGCCTATAGCCTTGCAGCTGTCGAGGACGGATCCTCCGCCGACAGCTAGTATGAAGTCGCAGCCCTCGGTCTTGAATATCTCTATGCCCTTTCTTACCAGCGACACTCTCGGATTAGGCACTACCCCTCCGAGCTCGACGTACTCTATTCCTGCCTCCCTGAGAAGGCCTTCGACCTTGTCCAGGAGCCCGCTCTTTTTTACCGAGCCCGACCCGAAGTGAACCAGCACCTTCGTGGCGCCCTGCTCCGCAAGCACCCGTGCAACCTTGTCCACAGCGCCCTCGCCGAAATAAACATGAGTCGGTGTGTAATATTCCATGATCCCCATAATGAACATCTCCTTTTTTACAACTCTTCAAACAGTATCGCCTCGTACGGCTTAAGCTGCATTATCTCCTCTGTTTCCGCGTCCGTGCGGCCCTGATTCGTCAGTCTGATCTTCAGCTCATCGAGTTCGAAATCTGACGGCATTATGAAGTCCGCCCTTGAGGCCGAGAAATTGCCGACTACGAGGAAGCGGCTCCCTCCAAGACTGCGGCTGTAGGCGATCACCTGCCTGTCGTCAGGATAGTACTCGACCGTGCTTCCGTAGATCAGCGCCGGCTCGCTCCTCCTGATGCGGAGCACCTCCTGATAGAACCTGTAGATCGATCTGCCGGATGCAAGATCAGCTTCGACATTGATCTCCTTGTAGTTCGGGTTCAGGCACTGCCACGGCGCTGTGCCGGCATTGAATCCTGCATTCACACTGCTGTCCCACTGCATCGGCGTTCTTGCGTGATCGCGCGCCCCGGAGATTATCATCTTTTCGGCCGCTCCGGCAGGGATGTGCATCTCGGTCATAGTATCGTATACGAAGTGCGACACCGGGTCCTTCAGCTGGCGGATGCTCCTGAATTTAGCATTCGTCATGCCGATCTCCTGTCCCTGGTAGATGAACGGAGTGCCCCAGCCGAAGTATGTGATGACCGGCAGAAAAGTCGCTGCCTCGTACCTGTATTTCCTGTCGTTTATGCCGAAGCGGCTCACGCACCTGACGCAGTCGTGGTTTTCGAGCACCAGCGTATTCCAGGCCGTGCCGTAATACCTGAGCTGCGGGCCGATGAGCCCTTTCTTGAACTTTCTGAGACTGAACGGCCTCGGGATGAACTTGGTCCCTCCCAGGTTGTCGCTCATCATGTGCTCGAAATCGAAAATGCTGTCGAGCTCGCCTGATTCCTCCATTACGTATCTGTGGGCGTGCTCTTCATCCGGAGTGTACGATTCGCCCACTGTATATGTGTCGTAAAGCGAAAGAGCCCTGTCGTTCAGTTCTCTCAGGAATTCATGCATCCTCGGTCCGTCCACGAAATACTGCGTGCCCTTCTGGAACCTCAGCGGATGCTTGTCATCCTGAAGCGGGTACACCTTTGAAAACAGGTTGAATACGTCGAAGCGGAAGCCGTCGACGCCCCTGTCGAGCCAGAACCGCAGTATGTCAGCCATCTCTTCCCTGACAGCAGGGTTCTCCCAGTTGAGATCCGGCTGCTCCGGCGCAAAGAGGTGGAGGTAAAAGTCGTCCGACCCGAGTATGCGCTCCCAGGCAGAGCCGGTGAACGATGAGGTCCAGTTGGTAGGAGGAAGAAGCTCCTCCCTGCCTTTTTTGTCCTTTACCTTACGGCCTTTGCGTATTATGTAGTAATCCCTGTATGGCGAATATTCGTCGGCAAGAGCGGCTCTGAACCACGCATGCTGATTGCTCGTGTGGTTGAAGACCGCGTCCATCATGATCCTGAGCCCGCACCTGTGGCATTCCTCCACGAGCCTGTCGAAGTCCTCCATCGTGCCGAACGCCGGATGGATGGCCCTGTAGTCGGATATGTCGTAGCCGTAGTCCCTCCACGGCGACGCGTAAAGAGGCGAGAACCATATGGCGGTCGCGCCCAGATCCTTTATGTAGTCGAGCTTCGAGATGATGCCGGGTATGTCTCCCATGCCGTCGTTGTTCGAATCCATGAAGCTCAGCGGGTATATCTGGTATACCACAGCTTCCTTGTACCAGTTGGTCTTGACACCCATTCTCTGTCCTTTCTATACTGTCGTCGCGGATATCAGCATCGGCAG
>JAFRFA010000076.1:0-1563 GCA_017434585.1 Mogibacterium sp.
CGCGGTCGAGGCCATCATGAGAGGCCTCGCGAAGAGGCTCGCCCCGGACGATGTCGAATACTGGGGCATCTGCGGACTCCTGCACGACCTCGATGAGGAAACGGCGCCGTGGAGAGACGACTTCGGGACTCACGGACCGACCTCCGCGAAGATCCTTCAGGAAGAGGGATACGGCGATCCTGTCATGGAAAACGCCATCATGGCTCACAACCCGGCCTGCGGCAAGCAGCCTGAGACGACCCTCGAATACGCCCTTATAGCGGCGGATCCGATGTCCGGTTTCGTAAAGGCCATCGCGCAGATCTATCCTGACAAGAAGGTAGCCAGCGTAAAGCACAAATCCGTCAACAAGAGATTCAAGGAGACCAGGTTCGCTGCCGGAGCAAACAGGCAGTACATGAGCCTCATCGAAAAGACAGGCATAAGCTGGGACGAGTTCATAGACATCGCGCTCGAGTCGATGACTGAGATCGCCGACCAGATCGGACTGTAGGGAGGCGCGGCATAATGAGAAAGTTTACATACTATCCGCAGGGCACGTGCTCTGTGATGATCGAGATCGAGCTGGACGGTGACGTCATCGAGGACGTCGCGTTCACCGGCGGCTGCAACGGCAACCTGAGCGGCATCTCCAAACTGATCAGAGGAATGAAGGCCGAAGACGTGATCGAGAGGCTCGAAGGCACGACATGCGGGCCTAATCCCACATCATGTCCCGACCAGCTGAGCAAGGCGCTGAGACAGGCTCTCACAGAGGCAAAGCCTGAAGAGAAGCCGCAGGCGGGACGTATAAGACTGGACTGATCAGGAACCATCCGGAGGATATATATGACGATACAGAGCAAAGGCGCGGGAGCGGGACATCTCGAATCCCTTGCGGCAAGAATGACCGAGATAGATACGAGGCCTAATGACGGACACCTGCTCGGAATGAAGGAGAAGGTGGACGAGGCGATCGAGCATCTGCTCAGATCCATGTTCCCGTATCATTTCGGGAAGTCCCGGGCGAGATTCGTCGAGACGGAAAAAAGGACGTATGAGCTGATGAGGGCATACGACGCGCTCGTACAGACTCTCGAGCTCGTTTACAAGGACCCGCTTGAAGCGACGGAAAGAACAGACGAGCTTATAAACGCGCTACCGGGCATACTCGAGGTGCTCAAGACCGACATACAGGCGGGCTACGAGGGAGACCCTGCCGCAAAGAGCACAGATGAGGTCATCGTCACATATCCGGCGTTCTACGCGATAGCTATATACAGGATCGCTCATAAGCTGTATGAGATGGGCGTTCCGATGATACCGAGAGTGATGACCGAGCAGGCGCATCGGGTCACGGGCATAGACATACACCCGGGCGCGACGATCGGCAAATACTTCTTTATCGACCACGGCACGGGAGTGGTCATAGGCGAGACCACCACCATCGGAGATCACGTAAAGATCTACCAGCATGTTACTCTCGGAGCCAAGAGCTTCGCGCTTACGGCTGACGGCTCGCCGGTCAAGGGCATCAAGCGTCATCCGGATATCGGCAATAATGTTGTCATCTATGCCGGAGCC
>JAFRFA010000077.1:0-23072 GCA_017434585.1 Mogibacterium sp.
GATGGCAGTCTCATCTCTACGCTTTTCTCTTTCGGCAAGCCTCAACACCTCCTTCGTCAGTTCCTCATACGCCTTTGCAGGCTTCGAATCACGGTCATACTCATAGATGCTCTGTCCTGCTTTGGAAGCTTCAGCCGCTTTGACTGCTACAGGAATCTGCGTGTCGAAGATCCTTATCTGCATCCCGTACTTCATTCTGATAGTATCTATGACTTCTTTTGCAAGATTCGTCCTGCCATCTACCAGGGTCATGACGATGCCGCTGATCTTCAGCTTATCGTTAGTATGGTTCCTCACCATATCTATGCTGCGCATCAGCTGCGTCATGCCCTTTGCCGGAAGGAACTGTGCCTGGACCGGTATGATAACACTGTCTGCTGCAGTGAGAGCATTGATCGTGATCATACCGAGCGACGGCATACAGTCGATCAGGATATAGTCATAGTCATTCTTAACTGTCTTCAGGAGATTCGAGAGTATCTTTTCTCTGCTCATCGCGTTCACGAGCTGTGTCTCCATTGAAGAAAGATCCAGATTAGACGGGATCAGATCGACTCCCTCGGGATGGTGGATGATAGTATCCTGCACGATTGGCTTGTATTCCTGAGTTGCAAGATACATCAGTCTCCCGAGCGACTTTTCAAGCGCATCTCCGTTCCATCCAAGTGATGCTGTCAGATCAGACTGAGGATCTGCATCCACCAGGAGTACTTTTTCCCCTTGACGGGCTAAGCCTACACCGAGATTCAATGTGGTCGTCGTTTTGCCGACACCGCCTTTCTGATTACATATTGCTATGGTCTTCGCCATCAACTCACCTCCAGCGGTATTCTGATCATCGCAGAGCATTCGTCTTCGCCGCATCTCTCGATCATGCATTTCACTCTGAAAAATGTGAACACTTCCTGATCAGACAGAGTGTCCTGGAAGCGCCAGTAGATAGATTCTTCGAAATCCTCGCATTCTCTGAGTATATCCAGATCCTCTGCTGCATGGACCATTCCCTTTACAAGGAACATCTCCTGAAGCATGCCCACAAGTGCTTCTGCATCACCTGCCTGAAGTCTTCTGACGATCTGCTTTGCGATATCCATGTTCATCCCGTCGATCATGTCAGAGAATCTCTCTGCTGTGACTTCGGCAAGATGGTCTGCGATATTGTACGCGAGCCTGCCCGCCTGCGAAAGTTCATTAAAGTCTTCTATTCCTTCTTCGCAGTCATCTGCTTCTTCCCGCTTCTGCTTTTCGATCGCCTCATTCAGCTCAGCTGCCAGCTTCTTTTCATCATCAGTAAGTCCTGTGTTTTTGTCTTTCAGTTTATTGAACATAATAGATCCTTTCTCCGGTCATCCCGGCTGTAATAAAAAAGACTCCGTACCATATTGCACGGAGCCATGTAGTCAGCCGGAGCACGGGCTGAAGGATAGTCATTCTACAAATTTAATGAGCAGATCATCAACGGCATCTGTATACCTGCCTTCTGCGAGAAGCTGGTTCTTGAATTCAACGAGAGCCATGACTATGATCCTGACCTCATCGTAAGTGAATCTGAATTTAGGTTTGAACATTAGGCTCACCTCTTTTCTTTTTTCATATATACAATTCTTATTACAGTTTCAGTGTAAAAGAACCGGTCAGATCCGGCAATTATGCAAAGAGTCTTTTTCAAAACCTGTCGAGAAGACATTTGATGAAAGACCCGATATCTGCCATATTGAAGGCGTATTGGGGACAGCGGTGGGGACAGACCTCTGAAACAGCCTGTTGGGGACAGAAAATTACGTCTTTCGTGTACGGCGTATCTCCAACCGGAGCAAAAACCGGTATCAACGCCAGTAATATCAAGCTGTTCAGGGAAATAATACCTTCGTGGGTTCGTGTACCATGCCGCCAGTCATACGCGTTTTTCTGAGGCACCTTGTACCATGCCAGTACACCGTACCCGAACCCACCAGAGGCGCTCATATCCCCAACCGGAGACCCATTTTTTCGCAATTCCAGATACATTACACATACATCACATGCAGTTGCAAAAAATCCGCAACATACTGTAATTTCAGGCATCAGAGCCTGTATCCGTTGCAATAAAAGAGCCCTGAGAAAACGTCTCTCAAGGCCATTTTATGGCGGAGGACATGGGACTCGAACCCACGGGGCTGTTACGCCTTACCTGATTTCCAATCAGGCTCCTTAGCCACTCGGTCAATCCTCCACAGCTAATTATAATATGTTTGCTGTACTGCTTTTTAACCAGCTTGCTGATTGTAGCATAAAAAATGCCCAATTACAACAGTTATAACTGATTCGCTAAGCCCTGTCGTCTGTGCTGACAGCGTTTCTGAACCACTCATCTATCTTTGCCGCGGCATCCTTTGCCTCAGGCAATTCAGGCCAGAGCGTCACAAAGGCATGTACGAGCTCCTTCTTCTTTTCTGCGTAGTACACCAGCCGGTTCTGTATCCCTGCTTTTTTTAACGCTTCTGCGTACTTCATCGTATACCCTCTCAGGAAGTCGTTTCTGCTGGTCAGGAGTATCGACGGCGGAAGATTCTTAATGACCTCTGCGTTCTCAGGATCCATGAAGGCCATGAATTCCCCGTCCTCGAGACGCTCCCTGTATATAGCCTTTGGATAGAACAGACCGAAAAGATCTTTCCGTGCAGTATAGAACATCCCGCTCACAAAGGCTATGGCCCTGACGGCAGTACGCGGAGGTTCATATCCGATCTGCCCGCAGAGCTTCTCCGACTTTTGCATCGCGGCTGCATATTCCGCGAGGAATGCACCCGCGCTTTCTGCTATGACGAATACCCTGTCAGGGTCTCCTCCGCGGCTTTCGGCCTCCTGCCCGGCAAAGTCAAAACCTGCGCAGATGTCAGAGATCTCTTCGCAGGCATTTGCATCCATAAGCATGCGGTATGAAGGCACAAATACGAGATATCCCTTGCGCGCAAAGGTCTCGGCGGCGCCTCTCTCTGCGATCGGCTTCCCGGCGAACAGGCCTCCTCCGTGTACGATAACGATCACCGGAAGCTTTTCTCCGCCGGTCCCCTTAGGCATGTATATATCGGCGTAAAGCTCATTGCCGTCTCTTCCCCTGAACGGGACGTTGAATTCTTCTGTCAGATCGTCAGGCACGGGATGCTGTGTCCCTGTTTTTTCCCCCGGAGCTCCCGGAGCACTGACCAGTTTCTTTGTGATGCGTCTGATTATTTTGATCTTGTCCATGTTCTTTGCCCCTTTTCTGTACTGCGGCTCCCGGTCAGCTCAGAGCCTCCGCCATCTTTTTTGCACACGAGATGACCGCAGCATTCGGCTTTCCCACATCAAAGGTAAATTCATCTCCGGATACCGGATATTTTTTTGTAAAGAAGTTGGCAGCGTACTCGTTGCCCGGAATATGGCTGTCCGTGAACTCCCCTGCCGGCCTCAAAAAATAGTCCCTGGTACCTGTCGAATCGTCCCATGTCACATCTATGTAGTAATACTTACCGTACAGGTCCACTATGTTCCAGGTATGCGCCATAGTGTCTCCGCTGTTATCCACTCCCTCGCCGAATATTATCCTGTTGTCCACTCCGGCTTCGAGCAGCATCCTGTATAAAGCATTCGAATACCCCTGGCACACGGCTGTGCCGTTCACGATCGCGTCATACGCGGTCCTCCTCAGGTCGCTTCCTTCAGCAGAGTCGTACTCCACGTTGTCGCAAAGCCAGTCGTGTATAGCGATCACTTTTTCATAATCGCTCTTTTCGTCAAGATCAAGGCTCTCGAGCACCTCAGCTATCTTTTCATCGAGAGCATCCTCCTGCGATGCACTGTCGTAATATGACAGTTTGTAATTGATCACGACTCCGGTCCCGCCGTCCACTCTCTCGGTCCTTGCCGATGCATCGTATCTGCCGTACTGGAAGTTGATATAGTCGCCCTCATCCGGTACTCCCGTGTGCTTCACAGCCTGTTTCAGCAGCGTTCTGATGAGCTTTTTGAGGCTTTCCTGATCGACATCCTTTATCACTCCGACCGTGACGTCACTCTCACGGTCCTTCATGGCTTTTCTGAGTTCTGACGCCGCTTCGGAGGCGCTGTCATAATAAACGACATCCTCCGCGCAGGCGCAGTCAAACAGCGCCGCTGTGAAGAGGACGGCAGAAAAGCATATTATCGCTATATTTCTCAGTTGTTTTTTTCTCAATTTTTCTCCAGATATGTAACGGCGCAATACCCTTTGTAGATGACGGGGTCAGCCTTGAAGCGGTATTTCTGTCCGGTCGGCTCGAAGACGAAATCATCCTCTGCCGATTTACCGTCGAGCGCAGCCTCGATCATCTTGCCGTACCAGTTCTCATCGATGAATGCATAGAGCTCCCTTACTCCGTGTCCGAGTATGTCCTTGGCTTTCTCTCCCGTAGCTCTCTCATATGCATGATTGACGTAGAACAGCACCGCGTCTGCTGTGCCGCGCTCCTCGTTTCTGGTCACATGATATACCGCATATACCGCAGGGATATCATCGAAGAAGTGGAAGAGCTCCGAGGCCCGCGCTATGAGTATCTCGTTGGAGACGTTCCTGTTGCGGTCGGCAAGGATCCTCCGTTCGGCCAGCTTTTCCTGCTCGCTCAGACTTTCGGTCTCCGAGAAGAACGAGTATCCGACCGAGGTGTAGAGTGTAACAGGCACGCCGTCGACCTCAGAGATGGAACCGCATGCATGTCTGATCTGCTCCCTCAGCAGGCTGGCATCCTCGACCCTTTCCATCTGCTTCATGATCACAAAGCTGGTACCTGCGGATCTGCCCACGACACAGCTTCGGCCGAAAGCTCTTTTGAGCGCTTTCCCGAACGTCAGCAGGACTTTATCGCCGAAATCGTATCCATATCTGTCGTTCAGCGATTCAAACTCGTCCAGCTGTATATTCAGACGCACGAAGTCCCGTCTGCGCAGATAGAATTCATCTCTGAATCTTGCCGCCTCTTCGGCCATTCCTCTGGAATTGAGAAGGCCTGTATACAGATCCCTTCGCTTTGTCTCTTTGCCGCGCTGGTCGTGCTCGTCCAGAAGGCCTCTGTCGATAAAATATCCCATCAGACCTGTTATCGCGCCGTCGACATCGTATATCGGCGTCTTTGAGGCCAGTATCTCGCGGTTCTCTCCGTCTGCAAGGCATCGTCCCGGAAGGTTGTGTGTGGTGATGCCCTCGCTGAGCACCCGCAGTTCATCGTCCCTGTAAACACTCGGATCGAGATGCCATTCCATGTCTTCGTCGTTCTTCCCGATTATCTCATCTGCACTGCTGAATCCGTAGTAATCAAGAAAGGCCCTGCTGGCACCGAGGAAACGGCGTTCTTTGTCCTTCCAGAATATCCGCAGCAGATCCGACTGCACCAGGTTGTTCCACAGCATCTCCGGCGAGTATTCTTTGCGCTCCCTGTGGATCTTGTTTTCGAACGCGATCACGGACCTGTGAATGTTGCGTATAAGGATAAGGTATACATTCTCTTCGAGGCGGAGGTCCGTATGCTCCTTCCATACATACTCGCCATGGTGGCCTTTCGTTCGCAGCACTCTGGTCATGAAATTGACTCCCGCCTCGCGGAATCTCTTTTCGACCGTGCGCGGGTCCACCATGCGCAGGTACGCGTCCCTGTCCTCAGGGTAAATATATTTTTCGGCATACTCCTGCGCCATGCTGAGAGCACCCGTATTCTGAGATACGAGTTCCTCCCTGGTCGTCGTATACAGAGGTCTGATCGTATCCTCGTTGAGATCTACCAGTGTGATCCTCTCGAACATGGAGTATATGCGGACGAGAGAATCATCGAGAAGACTCGTGTTGGCCGTTCTGGCGGTCTTCGACAGGTTGCTCATTCTGATCAGTACGCTGTACTTGTCGCTCGTCTTCGCAACGCACTTTGCCTGTACTTCATAATACTCATCATGCGCGCTGAACAGCATCCTTCCCTCTTCACCGCCGACGGTGGAATCCATCAGGCTGATGATCCTGTCCGAGAGAAGGTTGAAAGGCTGCGGCTTTCTCAGCTGCTCCTGGGAAAAGATATCGGCGAACATCCCAGTTTCAAGAGCCGTCTCTTCAAAGGCCGTGTTGTAAAAGAGTATGCTGAAGTAGTCTTTCCTGACTTCTGCCAGTGCGAGAGGGATACTGTTGAGCTGACGTGCAGTCGTTATGGAATCCCTCTCCTCCTTTGTCATGAAAGGCACAGCGCTCAGAAGATTCACTTTGCCTATATCGTCGTAGTATTTACGGTCCTGAGGTCTTTCTGTTCCGACGCCCTTAGCGCTGAGCTCATCGAGAGCCTCCTCGTATTTCATCGGTTTGCCGAAGTAATAGCCCTGCACCTTCTCACAGCCGACATTGCGAAGGTATCTGAACTGTTCCTCGTTCTCGACGCCTTCTGCCAGTGTGTGGATGCCGAGGCCCTTGGCCATGTCTATGACCGATGCCGCGATTCTCTGCGACCTCTGAGTGAACGGCCGGAGGAAACCCATGTCGAGCTTGATCTCATCAAACTCAAAATCCTTAAGGGTGTTGAGCGATGAATAAGCGCTCCCGAAGTCATCCATCCAGACCTGGTATCCGTTCGAACGGAACTTTTTTACCTCGTTGAGCATCATCTCTTTGTTCTCTGCTACCGAGCTCTCGGTGATCTCGATGTTGATGAAATCACGAGGCAGACGGTTTTCCGTCACTATCCTGTCGACCATGATAAAAATATCGCAGAGGTCGAAATCTTTTCTGGACAGATTGACAGACATCGGCACAGGCGTCCCTTCTCCGGCAAAAGTCATGCGAAGTCTCGCACATGCCTGCCTGATGATGTACAGGTCGAGAATGTGTATCAGATTGTTCTCTTCCAGGACCGGGATGAATTCATCCGGATATATCATGCCGATCTCCGGATCCATCCAGCGCGCCAGCACTTCAAAGCTGCACAGCTGCCTGGATGATGTCCGGATGACAGGCTGATAGTAGGGCTGGATATAGTGGTAGTCCATCGCATTCTGGAAGTTGTCCAGTATGTAGCGGTCGAGATTATTCTCCAAATCCGGATCTCCTTATTCGTATATCTCCCAGTGTCCTGTCTGCAGAGCCTTGAGAGCTCCCTCTGCAAGAGCCTTCATCTCTTCTTCTCCAGGGAACCTCATGATAGGAGCGATCTTGTTTACATAAGATCCGATCTCCTCGCAGAACCTTTCGGAATATGCCATTCCGCCTGTAAAGATGATTGCATCCACGTTGAATCTGAGCACCGCCGACATCGCTCCGATGTCCTTGGCAAGCTGGTAGGCGATCGCCTTGAAGGCCTCCATCATCTTTTCGTCGCCGTCATCAAAAGCAGCGTTCTCGACATCTCTGAAATCCTTAGTGCCGGTATATGAATAGATCCCGGCTTCCTGTCCGATGATCCTCTTGACATCTGCCTTGGTCATGCCTTCCTGGAAGCAGAGATTGACCAGAGCGTTGGCAGGCAGAGCTCCGCCCCTGTCCATGCCCATCGCGCCGTCATCCTTGACGTTGTTCACATCGACTACCTTGCCCTTCTTGTGGGCCGCAACGGATACGCCGCCGCCGAGATGGCAGATGACGAGATTCAGTTCTTCATATGCCTTTCCGAGCTGCTTCGCGGCCTTTCTGGCGACCGACTTGTGATTCAGCGGATGGAAGAACGACTGTCTCTCAAACCCCGGAAGTCCGAGTCCCGAATACCTTGCCAGAGGCTCCATCTCGTCCACGCATACAGGATCGACGAAGAATGCCGGGATTCCAACGGAATCGGCGAGTTCCTTCGAGATGTACGCACCGAGGTTCGCCGCGTGCTCTCCGTAAGGAGGATTCTCGATGTCTCTTATGACAGCATCGTTCACCTTGTATGTACCCGAAGGGATGTGTTTGAAGAGGCCGCCCCTGCCGCAGATCGCGTCGAAGTCGCTGAGCCTGTAGCCCTTCTCTTCGATGGTCTTCAGGATGGCTTCCTTTCTGAACGGAGCCTGATCGACTACGTGCGGATACTTCGCGATCTCGGCCGCATCGTGGTCGATACCTACACGCATCACTTCGTTCTCGTCCTCGAAGACGCAGATCTTGGTCGATGTTGCCCCCGGGTTGATAACAAGAATCTTCATTTGTTTTTTTCTCCTTTCAGCAATTGCCTGTTTATTCCGCAAGGCGGGCTATCAGCTGCGCAGATTTGACGCTGTCGCCCTCCTTTACATATATCTTTTCGACCGTGCCGTCCTGCGTAGCCAGAACGTTGGTCTCCATCTTCATCGCCTCGAGTATGGCGACCGGCTGACCCTGCTTTACTTCATCGCCTTCGGCGACCAGGATCTTTATGACCGTGCCCGGTATGTTTGCTCCGATCTCCCTGTCGTCTTCCTTATTGGCGAAGTGGATCTGCGAGGTCGTCACCGATTTTGTAACAGCCTGTCTGTCCTTGACTGAGACGACCCTGCGGTATCCGTTCACCGTGAATGTCAGGTCGCGGTTTCCGGCAGCGTCCGTCTTCCCGATATCTTCGAGCGTGACCACCAGCACCTTGCCGGGCTTGAGTTCGATCTCGGAAGTCTGCCCGAGAGCTATGCCGTGGAAGAACGTCTCGCTTTCCATGTTGCGGAAATCTCCCTGCTCACGCAGCTTCATTATATAATCGTCAAAGACCTTGCTGTACATCGAGTAGGATACCAGTTCGCGGTCTGTCCCCTCGAGTCCGAGATCATCGGTCAGATGCTTTCTGAACGCCTCGAAGTCATCAGGCGGCAGCAGTTCGCCCGGCCTCACGCTTATAGGCTTTTTATCTTTCAGAACGACTTTCTGAAGGTCTTCGGGGAATCCGAATTCAGGCTGGCCCATCATTCCTTCGAAATATGTGACCACGCTGTCAGGGAAGTCGAAATCCTTTCCCTTTTCGACGATGTTCTCAGGGGTCAGTTCGTTCTGGACCATGAAGATCGCAAGGTCTCCGACCATCTTTGACGACGGCGTAACCTTGATTATATCGCCCAGCATCTGGTTGACCCTGACATACATGTCCTTGACCTCGTCGAACTTGTAGCCGATGCCGAAGCTCTCGACCTGAGGCTTGAGATTCGAGTACTGTCCGCCCGGGATCTCGAGCCTGTATATCTCGGCCGTAGTAGCCTTGAGGTCGGACTCGAAATCGCAGTACACCGGGCGTACATCCGACCAGTAGGCGGATATCTCCTGAAGTCCCGGCGAATCGAGATGCGTATCCCTCTCGCTGTTCTCAAGGGCGGCGACGAATGAGTTGAGCGCCGGCTGCGAGGTGAGTCCCGACATGCTGTTGAACGCTGCATCGACTATGTCCACGCCTGCCTCCGCTGCGAGCATAAGCGTCGCAACGCCGTTTCCGGATGTGTCGTGCGTATGCAGGTGGATCGGCACGGCGACCTCGTTCTTGAGCGCCTTGATGAGCCTGAATGCGGCTACCGGCTTGAGCAGTCCGGACATGTCCTTGATGCCTATGATGTGCGCGCCCTGCCTTTCGAGGGTCTTCGCCATCTTTACATAATAGTCCAGGGTATACTTATCTCTTGTCGTATCGAGTATGTCGCCCGTATAGCACATAGCCGGCTCGGCGACCGCTCCGAGGCTGAGGACCTCATCGAGTGCGACCTCTATGCCGCGCACCCAGTTGAGCGAGTCGAATATCCTGAATACATCGATGCCTCCCTTATACGCCTCCTGCACGAACTTCCTGATGGTGTTGTCCGGGTAGTTCCGGTATCCGACAGCATTGGCTCCTCTTATCAGCATCTGCATGAGCACATTCGGGATGCTTCTTCTGAGGACATCGAGCCTCTCCCACGGGTCTTCCCCGAGGAACCTCATGGCAACGTCGAATGTCGCACCGCCCCACATCTCGTACGAGAAGATATCCCTTCCGTAATACGCCATGGCCGGAGCGATCTTCTCCATGTCGCGTGTCCTGACCCTCGTTGCCAGGAGCGACTGCTGCGCGTCCCTGAGGGATGTGTCCGTTATCAGAACTTTTTTCTGAGCGAGCACCCATTCGGCGAGTCCTTCAGCGCCCTTTTCGTCGTATATCTGTTTCGTTCCGCTGAGTTTTCTTATCTTTGAAGGTTCAATCTCGGGAACCACAGGCACATTGAATGTGCCGGCCTTGTCCCTGCGGCTGTTAACCACCATATCGCCCAGGAACTCGAGCACCTGGACCTCCTTGTCCGCGACCGCCCTGATGTTCAGCAGTTCCGGATTGTCCTCGATGAAGCCCGTGCTGCAGTTTCCTTCACGGAAAGTCGGATGGTTCAGAAGATTCAGAAGGAATCCGGTGTTGGTCTTTACTCCCGTCACCTTCATCTCCTTGAGAGCTCTGACGGCCTTGCTGCACGCGCCCCTGAACGTACGGTCGTGCGAGCACACCTTGACCAGCAGCGAATCATAGTACGGCGTGATGACGGAACCCGTAAATCCGTTTCCTCCGTCGAGCCTTATGCCGTTTCCCGAAGCTGATCTGTATTCGGTGATCGTGCCGGTGTCAGGCGCGAAGTTGTTTGCGGGGTCTTCTGTCGTCACCCTGCACTGTATGGCATATCCGTTGGCGCGGATATCGCCCTGGCTCTTTATGTTTATCTCTTCAGAATCGAGAGGATACCCCTCGGCCGCAAGTATCATTGCCTGAACGAGATCGATCCCCGTCACGAGTTCCGTGACGGTGTGTTCGACCTGTATCCTCGTATTCATCTCGATAAAGTAGTGATTCCCCTCTTTATCGACAAGGAATTCCACAGTCCCCGCGCTGCAGTAATCCACCGCTCCGGCGATCCTGAGGGCATCCCTGCACATGGACTGTCTTTGCTCTTCACTGATGCACAGGGAAGGCGTGAATTCAACGACTTTCTGGTGGCGTCTCTGCACAGAGCAGTCCCTCTCGTAGAGATGCACGATGTTTCCGTACTTGTCTCCGAGCACCTGCACCTCTATGTGCTTAGGCTCCTCGATATACTTCTCTATGAATATGTCACCGTTTCCGAAAGCCTTGACAGCCTCGTTCTGCGCGCTTCTGAACTGAGGTATGAGGTCCTCTTCATTCCGGACTATCCTCATGCCGCGTCCGCCGCCTCCGGCAGCCGCTTTCAGCATGACCGGATATCCTGCGATCTTCGCGAACTCGACCGCTTCGCTGTCGCTTTTTATAGCGGCCTCGACGCCCGGGATGCACGGCACTCCGACTTCTTCGGCCACAAGCTTCGAACTGATCTTGTCGCCGAGCCTCTCCATCATCTCGCGCGTCGGTCCGATGAATGTGATCCCGGCATCCTCACAGGCACCGGCGAACTCGGCATTTTCCGAAAGAAAGCCGTAGCCCGGGTGTATGGCATCGCAGCCCTTGGTCTTTGCCATGCGGATTATCTCTTCGATATCCAGGTAGGCGTCGATCGGGCTTTTACCCTTTCCTATCTCGTACGACTCATGCGCCTTTGTCCTAAAAAGAGAGTTCCTGTCCTCGGCCGAATATATCGCGACTGTGCGTATCCCCAGTTCTCTGCAGGCTCTTATTATCCTTATTGCTATCTCGCCGCGGTTAGCGACGAGTACTTTCTTGAATTTCTTTATTTCAGGCATTTTGTCCTTACCGCCTATTTACTCATCCGGTTATTGTATTTTCTTCTTTCGAGCTCCGTGAGGAGTTTCTTGCGCAGGCGGATGTCGTCCGGCGTTACCTCGACCAGCTCGTCATCATCTATGAACTCGAGCGCCTCCTCGAGAGTGAATGTCCTCGGAGGGGTCAGCTTGATCGTGTCGTCCGAGCCGGCGGCTCTCATATTGGTAGCCTTCTTGGCTCTGCACGGATTGACCACCATATCATCGGAGCGTGCGTTCATGCCCACGATCTGGCCTTCGTAAACGTGATCCTGCGGCTTCACGAACATCTGGACCCTCTCCTGGATCGTGAATATGGCATATGCCGTGCAGTTGCCCTCCTCCTGGGCCACCGCGACGCCGTTGACCCTTCCGGCGATCTCGCCCTTCCACGGCTCGAAACCGCTGAAGCGCCTGACCATGGTCCCCTCGCCTCTGGTGTCATTGATGAACTCGGACCTGTAGCCCATGAGTCCGCGGGTAGGCGCCGTATATGTGATCCTCGAATAGCCGTTGCCTTCGGACATCATCTCCGTCATCATGCCCTTTCTGAGGTTGAGCTTTGAGATGACCGGGCCTGTGTATTCGTCAGGCACGCTTATCACGACTTCTTCGACCGGCTCGAGCTTTTCGCCTTTTTCACCGCGCTTGAGCACTACCTCCGGCTTGGATACCGCAAGCTCGTAGCCTTCGCGGCGCATGTTTTCGATGAGTATGGACAGATGTAGTTCCCCCCTGCCCGACACCTTGAATGAATCCGTGGATTCAGTCTCTTCGACCAGCAGACCTACATTGACCTCGAGCTCCTTTGACAGCCTGTCGCGTATGTGTCTCGATGTGACGTACTTGCCCGATTTGCCGGCGAACGGCGAGGAATTTACCATGAAATTCATCGAGAGCGTAGGCTCCTCTATCTCGATAGTGCCCAGGGACTCCGGGTGGTCCGGATCACAGATGGTATCTCCTATCGATATATCTGAGATACCGGATACCACGACTATGTCTCCGGATCCGGCTTCAGGGACCGCGACGCGGCTCAGGCCCTTGTATACGAAGATCTGATTGATCTTGTTCTTGGTAACGCTTCCGTCAGATCTTGTGACGGACACCATCTGAGCTTCCTTTATCTTTCCTCTTGTGATCCTGCCGATGCCGAGCCTTCCGATGTAGTCATCGTAGGCGAGAGTCGACACCTGCAGCTGCAGCGGCTCATCGTCCATGTCCGGGTACGGATCGCAGTGCTGCGTTATGCACTCGAGCAGAGGCTCTATGTTGAGTCCTCCGTAACCCTTAGGCGACTTTTTGAGTTTCTTTTCGCCTTCTCCCACTTCGATGTTCTCCACCTCGGACGGGTCGTTCACGGCGATGCCCTGTCTGGCGATGCCGTATAGTATAGGGAAGTCCAGCTGATCGTCGTTGGCCTCGAGATCCATGAAGAGCTCGTAGACCTCATCTACCACTTCGTCGATACGGGCGTCCTTCTTGTCTATCTTGTTGATGAAAAGTATCGGGTTGATGCCCTGCTGCAGCGATTTGTTCAGGACGAATCTCGTCTGCGGCATTGGACCCTCGCTCGAATCCACGAGCAGGATGACCGTGTCGACGGTCTTCATGATGCGTTCGACCTCCGAACTGAAGTCCGCATGGCCCGGCGTATCCACGATATTGATCTTGTAGTCCTTGTACATTATCGAGCAGTTCTTTGAGTAGATCGTGATGCCGCGCTCCCTTTCGATCGCGTCCGAATCCATCACGCAGTCCACCACCTGCTCGTTGTCCCTGAATACGTGCGACTGGGCGAGCAGCGCGTCCACGAGTGTGGACTTGCCCGCGTCGACGTGAGCTATAACTGCTATGTTGATTATCTTCTGTTTATCTGCCATTATCTTTTTCCTTCTTTACCCTTCTGTCTTCTTCTCTATCTTCTGCCGGCATGTCTTTCCATGTCGTTATATGCGTTTTCGAGCGTCCTGATGAATGCCCTCAGATCTCTTGCGTAATCCACGGTCGATGCCTGCTCTCTCAGGTTCGAAAACGCATGGCCCTCGATCTCGTCTGTATAGAACTCCGGATCAGGCACATCCAGCGTCAGGAACGAGATCGCCCACGCCTCTTCGGCTCCGAACGCGAGAGCATAGATCATCATCTCGTAGTAATATCCCGGGTCCTCCAGATGGTTCGCGAGCAACTCCTTCGGAGTCGGATGGTAGATGAAGTTTCGGAGCTGTCTGATCCTGCCAACCAGTTCTCCGTTCTTCCGGCCTCTCGCCCTCATTATCACTATGAAGAACACCGAAGCCGCCGCGATGATGACGACCGCCGCTGCAAGAGCAGGATTTCCGGTGTTCCTGAATATCCTGACCGCCGCGTATACGACAGGTGCAGCAACCAGCAGGCCGCTTCCGATCTCTGCGAGCCTTCCGGCCGAGATGGTCGAGGAGTCCCTCCTGTCAACTTCCCTGCAGAGAAGCAGCGAGGCCGCTGCCGCCGCAGCGCCTGCGATGATGCTCTCGGCGAAGTTCACAGGCTGGTAATCGTACACATACGAGAATGCGTTCGCAAGACCCAGCGCGATCCCGAGTATGGCTGCGCCCGCGTACCTGAACATGCGCGAGAGCGGTGTGAACGCGAGACTGTCGCTCGATGAGAAACCTGCCGCGACATCGTCTTCTATAGCTCTCAGGATGAGTTCGAGCCTCGTGCCGAGGTCCTTCATGTCCACGGCCCTGCCCCGGTAGATGTCCTCGAAGAGTATGCTGTACGCGCTTCTGTACATCTTCTCTTCGCCCGCGGGTTCTTCTTCCCTGAACAGCCTGTACCTCTTCGGTTCATATTCGCTGATACGGAGGTATCCCTTTCTTGCGAAGTCGAGGATCATGAGCAGCACGTCCCTGATGCCTACCCTGCTGTTGAACACATATCCGAGTTCCACAGGCTCCAGCCCCTCCGGCGGACGCGTAACGGCTTCTTTTCTGACCTTAGGGTCTCTGCCTCCGATGAACCAGAGCACCGCGAGCAGCAGAAGCGCCGCCGCCATCGAGATCAGCGCCGCATTGAACGCCCAGCTGCTGTTCAGCGCGCCCTCCCAGTAACCGTCAGGAAGCTGTGCTTTCAGGGTGATGCCGTAATTCTCCGGGATCCTGCTGCCTTTTATCGTGACAGTCTTCGCGGCCTCATCCGCCTCGAACTTTATCTTGCCTGTCGAGTCCTGTACGCCGAACTGGCCGGCATAGCACTGCATATCATCCCACGGGAAGTCATCAGGGAAGACGACCTTTATGTTTACTTTGCCTATAGGCTGCTTCCACTCGGGAAGCAGGACGTTGAAGTAGAACATGTCCTTCGCGCCGTCCTTGTCCCGGTATTCGTTGATCCTGTATTTGATGGTATATACGTGGCTGCCTTTTGTGAGCTTTGTCGGATCCACGATGGATACCGTGCTTGCTTCAGAGGCCTTCTTTGCCGCATAGGCGGTATCCTCGACCTCTATATCGCTGATGCGGAAGTTTCCGCTCGGTATGGAGAAGTCGATGCTCGTAAGATCATCCGGGATATTGACGCTGATCTTCTCTGCCACCCTGTACGAATGGTCCTTGCCGACCCTCGCTCTGAAGTCGTATCCCGTTACTTCAAAAGCGGTGCTCTGCTCCACCTTGGCGCCCGGCATCGTCTGCAATCCGTCCTGTTTCACATCCGTGGGAGTCTCTCCCGCCGCATGAGTATCTATCACTGCACAGACCGCTATAAGCGCCGCAAGGATCGTGATCATGATCGCTTTTGATGCCGGTCTGAGCCTTCGGTAATGTGCCATGTTTTTTATCTTCCTTCCGTTAAGCCATAGTTATTGGTATTTTAGCATTTTTTTGCCCTGTTTATCAACGAAAGGAGGTTCGTAAAATCCTGTTGTATACAGGCTGCCGGCGGTTGTACAATGAGTCGAACAGAAAAGGGAAAAAGCAGGAGGTAATCATGACCGAAAAGAGAAACGATTACATAAGCTGGGATGAGTATTTCATGGGCGTAGCCCTGCTCGCGGCCAAAAGGAGCAAGGACCCGAACACACAGGTCGGAGCATGTATAGTCGATCAGAACAACGTGATACTGACAACCGGCTACAACGGCTTTCCTATCGGCTGCTCGGACGACGAGTTTCCCTGGGACCGCGAAGGCGATAACACAAAATACCCTTTCGTCGTGCACGCAGAGCTGAACGCCATACTGAACGCATCGGGCAAATCCCTTAAAGGGGCGCGTATATACGTGGATCTTTTCCCGTGCAACGAATGCGCCAAGGCGATCATACAGTCCGGCATCAAAGAGGTCGTCTATCTTTCCGACAAGTACGCCGATACTCCGGGTGTCAAGGCATCCAAGCTGATGCTCACGACTGCGGGGGTCAAACTCACCCGCTTCAGGCCGAACATCGAAGAACTCGTCCTGGATTTCCGCGAAAAGAAGTAAGGAATACGAGCTTGATCTACGGAGTCTGAGCTCCTCCGTTAGAAGGGAGAATGAAGAAATGAAACTGATAATAGCCGCGCCGCGTGGCAAGATGGCAAGTCTCATAGTTGCCGATGCCGCCGGCAGGGAAAACGTAAATATAGTCGCGGGCATAGGCCCTAAAGGCAGGGATTACATAGGCAAAGACATCGGCGAAGCCGCCATGATCGGCAGGACCGTCGGCGCTCCTGTCGTCGATGACATCGAGTCCGTGATCGATGAAGCCGATGTGGTATGCGATTTTTCGACCACAGAGCTGGGCATGGAGATACTGGATGCATGCATAAGGCATAAAAAAGCGCTGGTAGTGGGGACCACAGGTTTCAGCCCTGAGCAGAGAGAAAAGCTCGAAGCAGCCGCCGGTGAGATCCCGATCATGATAGCGGCCAATACCGACCGGATGGTCAATGTGATGAGAAAGCTTCTGATGGATGCAGCTAGGGAGCTGTATGACGAAACGGACATCGAGATCGTCGACATGCACGACAACACCAAGCTCGATGCTCCGAGCGGCACCGCCCGCGAGCTCATCGAGAGCATGGGCGAAGCGGTCGGAAAGGACCTAGTGTCCGATGCCGTTTACGGCAGGCCGCTCGGCCGTCACCCGCGCGAAGAAGGCAAGGTCACCTTCCACGCCATAAGAGGCGGCGATACTCCGTCCAGCCACACCGTATTCTTCTTCGGAGAAGGAGAAAGGCTCGAGATCACCCACCACTGCCTCAACTGGAAGGGCTGTGCCAAGGGCGCCGTCAACGCCTGCATCTGGATGGCGGACAAGCCGGCAGGACTCTACGGCATCCGCGAATCCATGGGACTGTAGTCTTCTATTATGTGCCACGCGGCTCTGATACCGTCGCAGGCGGCCGAGGTTATGCCTCCCGCATAGCCTGCTCCCTCGCCTGCAGGGTATATCCCGCGTATATTGCTCTCGCCGTTTGCGTCGCGCAGTATCCTGACAGGCGACGAGCTTCTGGTCTCTACAGCCGTGACCACAGCGTCCGGATCATCATAGCCGTGTATCTTCCCTGCAAAAGAAGGCACGGCTTCTTTTATTGCTTCGGCAGCAAATTCCGGAAGCGATCCCCTTACTTTTGCGGCGGCACTGCCCGAGGCATCATCCCCGCTCAGGAATTCTCTCATGCTGCAGCGGGGCGGCGTATAGTCCGAGCCGCCGTTTTCGAAAGCCAGCCTTTCATATTTCGCCTGGAACCTTACTCCCGCGAGCACATCATCCGACCCGAAATCCTCCGTCCTCACATCGCAGAGTATGCCGCTGTTCGCAGTCCCGCTGTCGCGCCTTCTGTTGCTCATTCCGTTGACGCACAGCTCGCCTTCCGCCGTCGAGCATACGACGACTTCTCCTCCCGGGCACATGCAGAACGAATATACACCGCGCCCGTTCGAGGCCTTGTAGTTTATCCTGTAGTCCGCAGGCGGCAGTTTTCCCGCCGTTCCTGCCGCTTCCACCGCATCGGTGCAGAATTCCAGATTTTCAGCGCCGTACTGCGCGGCATCGATGATCCTCTGAGGATGCTCCATCCTGACTCCTATCGAGAACGGCTTCTGCTGCATCTCGAGTCCGGCGGAGTGTATCATTGCGAATGTGTCCCTCGCGCTGTGGCCTACGGCAAGTATGAGCACATCCGTTTCTATCGTCTCAGCGCCGTCTTTGCCTGTCACATCGACCGCCTTCAGTCTTCCTTTTTCAGTGACGAGAGACCCGAGCCTTGTATCGAAGCGTATATCCCCTCCGAGGCGCTCTATCTTCTTTCTGAGATTCACTATCACGACCCGGAGAACATCGGTCCCGATATGAGGCTTAGCCAGATACATTATTTCGTCTCCGGCGCCTGCGTCCCTGAACTCGGACAGCACGCGTCTGACCAGCCCGTCCTTTATCCCCGTTGCCAGTTTGCCGTCCGAGAAGGTCCCTGCTCCGCCTTCTCCGAAGAGCAGATTTGCCTCCGGATCCAGCACTCCGTCCCTCCTGAATCTTTCGACAGCCTCTGTCCTGGCGTCCATTTCAGGACCCCTTTCAAGAACTATCGGTCGGTAGCCATTTCGGGCCAGTTCGAGTGCCGCAAAGAGCCCCGCAGGGCCCGTTCCGACTACGACCGGCCTGTGGTCAAGCGTCCTGATCCCGGGCTCCGGCGCTCTCTGCGAAGCAGCCTCCGCCGCTTCATCCACTGCAGAAAGGTCCCTGTTCTTCTTCAATCTGAGTTTTTTATCTGTAATAAAATCGACCGTATATACGAATTGTATATGCGGCTTCTTTCTCGAGTCGACCGACTTTCTTCTGACCTCCCAGTCCTTTATGTCTCCCCGGGCAAGGCCGAGCTTTGAGGCGATGATCTGAGGGAGATCCTCCATCGGGACATCCGTATCTGTTTTTATCTGTGCAAGACGGTATCTCATGATCTACTTTGCTGCGATGTCATCGGCGGCTGCGAGTCCTGTCAGCCACGCATTGCTGAGGTTGAAACCCCCGCACCTGAAGTCCCTGTCGGCAAGCTCGCCCGTGATGTAAAGACCCGGCACGAGTTTTGAGCCCGACGTCTCTTCGTTTATCTCGTCCATGGACACTCCGCCCATGGTGACCTGGGCTTCTTTCCAGCCCCTGATGCCTGACGGGCGGAATTCGAGAGCATGCACGCAGGATGCTATCGCATCGGTCTCCTTTTTCCCGAGTGCGGACACCGGCATGCCGGCCAGCTCCGCATTACCGGATACCGCGGCTGCTTCGGCTGTGATATATTCGGCAAAAGGCGCCTTGAGCAGGGTGCACAGAAGGTCTCCCGCGCACAGCTCAGAGAACAGGCCCTCCTGCCTGTCCTTTATATATTCGCGTATATCTCCGTCCGGAAAGAGATCGAGCCTCACCCTGAAGTCGTCGAGGCTCTCCCCCTCTTTTCTGTCGAATCTCATGAAGCGCGTCATATTGAACACGCAGATCCCCGAAAGCCCGTACTTTGTGAACTGCAGCTCGCCCGCCTCACTGAATATCTTCGTATCTTCTCCGAAGCACCCGTCTCTGTCTCTGTACAGAGACACGACCCCGCGGCTCCTTGTGCCTGCCAGGCTGATGCCTCGCGGCTCTCTGCCATCGTCCCATTCAGCGCAGTCTACGCCGGTGAGAGCCGGCACAGGAGACACGATGCTGTGCCCCAGCTGTTTCGCCAGTCTGTATCCGTCTCCTGTCGTGCCGTAAGACGGACCGGACTTGCCACCGCAGGCGAGCACAACATAGTCCGCTTCTGTCATCACATGGTGCTCTCCGTCTTTGTCCCTGAAGACGGACTCCACCCTGAAGCGTCCGCCGTCCTCTGCGGTCTGCACCGATGTCACCTCTTCGCCGCAGGCCGTCTTCACGCCAAGCGAGGCCGTTCTTTCGATGAGAAGTTCTGCAACATCGGCCGCCGATTCAGAATACGGATACACAAGACCGTTTTCGTATGTCCTGGTCACGAGGCCGATCTCACGAAAGAATCTCATGATACGGCTGAAGCCTTCTGCATCTGTATTTGTTATGTTGCACCGGCCGCTGCCTGTTGCTCTTATCTTCCGGGCAGGTCCGCTCAGCTTCTCGATGACGAGCACTTCAAGCTGAGGAGCCTCCATCCCGAGCTCTATGGCTGCAGCAAGGCCCGACGCCCCGCCGCCTATGATCACTGCATCCGCTTTCCTTTTCTTCATTAGACATCTCTAACGGGGCCTGACCCCGTTAGTCAGTTTAACGGGGTCAGGCCCTGTTGGTTCTCACTATCCGCTGGTGCTGCCGAAGCCTCCTGTCCTGACTTCTTCAGATCCTGCGCCCTCAGGCACTTCATATCTTACTATTATGCCCTGAACGAACGGCGTTCCCGCTTCGAGCTTCACATTTTCAGAAGATGGATTCTCAAAGCATACGAGTATGTGCCCCTCGTTCCCGGCATCGCAGTAGTCGGCGTCGATGACTCCGGTGGTGTTTGGCAGCCTCAGGCCGTACCTGAAGCCGAGACCGCTCCTCGGAACTATGAGGAGCACCCTGTCCCTTTCGCCGGGATCAGTCACCCAGCGCACTCCGGTAGCGATCTTGAGTCTGGAACCGGATTCGAAGTCGAGGTTGAACGGCATGTAAAAGTCCATGCCGGCCGAGCCTGCAGTAGCCTGGCGCGGCAGCTTTATGCTGTCGAACCATTCTCTGAGTTCGCTGTCCGGCAGGCCCCTGACACCGCAGTCAGCCTTCCACTGTTCAAAACTTACTTTTTCAAAATGCGACATCTTATCTCCTGCTTACGGGCCTTTGCCGTTCAGGACGGCAGTCCTGCTGCCTTTCTCAGTGCTTCGGCCTTGTCGGTATCTTCCCATCTTACGCCGAGCTCTGTCCTTCCCATATGTCCGTATGCCGCAAGCTGTCTGTACTGCGGCTTTGCCAGATCGAGAGTCTTTATGATGGCCGCCGGGCGCATATCGAAGTTCGCCCTGATGAGATCCACGATCTTCTCGTCGTCTATGACCCCGGTCCCGAAGGTCTCGACTGCAACGGACACAGGCTCGGCGACTCCGATGGCATATGCGAGCTGGATTTCGCACTCCCTGGCTATTCCCGCCGCAACAATGTTCTTGGCGATGTATCTTGCCATGTATGCGGCCGAGCGGTCTACCTTCGTAGGATCCTTTCCCGAGAATGCACCGCCGCCGTGCGCAGCGTGGCCTCCGTAGGTGTCAACGATGATCTTTCGGCCAGTGAGGCCCGAATCTCCCATCGGTCCGCCGATGACGAACCTGCCTGTCGGGTTCACGTAGTACTTGGTCTTTTCATCTATATATTCCGATGGAACGACCGGCTTTATGACATGCTCGATCATGTCCTTCCTGACCTGATCGAGCCCGACATCTTCGCTGTGCTGCGTCGAAACGACTATCGTATCGATCCTTTTGATCTTGTCATCATCGTATTCGATAGTCACCTGGGTCTTCCCGTCCGGCCCGAGGTAAGGCAGGGTGCCGTTCTTTCTGACTTCCGCAAGCCGCATCGCGAGCACGTGTGACAGCTTGACGGACATCGGCATCAGCTCGCCCGTCTCCGTGCAGGCATAGCCGAACATCATTCCCTGGTCGCCCGCTCCTATGAGGGCAAACTCGTCCTCCTGCTCGCCTGTCTTCTTCTCGTAGGATTCGTTGACTCCCATCGCGATATCTGCCGACTGCTCTTCCATGTGGACCGCTATCCTGCATGTATTGCCGTCGAAGCACACTCCGTCATGGACGTAGCCTATGTCGCATATGACGTTGCGGGCGATGGCTTCGTAATCCACATCGAAGTCTCCCGACGCTTCTCCGAACACCATGAGGAATCCGGTCTTTGTCGCGCATTCGCACGCCACATGGGCATGAGGATCCTGGGCGAGTATCGCATCAAGCACCGCGTCGGATACCTGATCGCACAGCTTGTCCGGGTGACCCTCAGTCACCGATTCTGAGGTAAACAGTCTTTTCATTCTCTTTTCTCTCCTGATCTATATATTTTGGAAAAATGTATTTCATGCCGAAAAAAAACTCCCTGCCCAATACTGCAGAGAGATACACAGATCCTCATCTGCCGGAGGCACGGCATACCTCCGTGGGAATTGGCACCTTCACTGCTTGTGAGGTTGCCGCGAGATCGCAGGGCCCATTCCCTCCCTCGCTCTGAATAAGGATGACATCATTATAATCCCATATCTCATAAAGTCAAGCATCTGCACCACAAGATATGGTAGAATCCAGATATGGCAGATTTCAGGATCATATATGGTAAAAAATCGATAAGGTACAACCACTTCGAGGACTACGACTTCGTCTCGTGCCGCGCCGTCGCGACGCGTCTGATGGGTGTCGTCGCCCTCAGGGTAAGCTGGCGCAGCCGTTCAGACCGCCGCGCTGCTCTTTACCAGATAATCCATCTCGACTATTCCGAGTACGGAATAGATGAGTACCGCGAGTTCGAATGTATTCCGGGCGACGACACCTACGCCGAAAACAAGCAGGAGATGAACGATCTATGGGACAATTTCACAGCCGTGATGGGAGGCGAAGTCATCGGCATCGATGCTCCATGCATGCTCAGGACTATAGAATCGGCCCTCCCTCTTGCGCAGGAGGATGTTGACCGCGAGTATGACGATGCAGAGAACAGGGATTTCAGGGCCTATGCCAGGATGAGGCTGGCTTTCATGACCGATGCTCTGAATTGCAGAGGCATCACTTCGGCCGACTGCAGCCTTCAGGACGCGATCGAGACACTGTCTCCTGTGAAGCTGAGCGCCTACGAGACCATCAATTATTTCCTGATGCGCATAATAGACCACGACTACGACGCGGCAGCCGTCCTCACATCGATCGACAGAGATGCGCTGCCGGACATAGAGCTTGCCGACGCAGGCATACAGACTCTCATAAGATGCGATATATCCAAGAGCGACAAGCGAAAAGACCCGCCGGATGACGGCATCTCTTACCCGTTCCGCTGCCGCATCACCACTCTCGCAAGAGACGGCTATTACTACTCGAGTTTCGTCATCTGGCTGTCGGGAAGCCGCAGGGCCACGAACCCGCTCGTTACCGGGATCAGGATAGGCTCCGTCATCAGGATGTCGGACTACGAAGCCGCGATGCAGATAAACAGGACAGAGTATCTGACGGTATTCCAGTGCGCCGACTCAATGCTCAACGGCTTCGATTCGAGATACATCGGACCGTTCTCACACTCTGTGCCGTCATCAGTCCCTAACGGCTGGCTCTATACAGCATACAAGGGCAGCAACTCCTTCGTCGACAGCGCTCATTACCGCCTCGATGATGACGTGTACGGATATGCTCTGCTCTCGATAGCAGGAGAGCTCATCCTGATGAGCCATGATCTGAGAAACATCTCGATGCTCGACGATGCGACCATATTCTCTCTGTACGC
>JAFRFA010000078.1:0-1917 GCA_017434585.1 Mogibacterium sp.
CCTCCCCATATTGTCAAGTAGTAAATCGTTGATTTCTCGAACTTTTTCAGCGTCCAGGGCAGTGGGAATTCCAACAGAAGAGGCACGGTTACAGACAATTTCCTGCATCAAATGCGGAAAATAGCTGGTTGTGGGTGAGGCAAACACGTCGTCTGCACAGCGGTTGTCTCTCCCAGTCCTTGCTACGGCTGCGAACCTCCCGTATCCAACAGGGTCATTGCCCTAACTTCCTTCGTCCCGCCTATCCGTAACCTGGGCGTCAGCGATGCTCCTCTTCGGGGTCATGCCCCATGGTGAAATCCTTGCTGACATCCGACCCGTCTGTTGAAATTCCCATTGCTCCTGCATAGCACCCGTTTGGGTGGACGCTGTCTATGTGGAACAGTCGTTGAGTCTTGGTTGCTCTTACATGCTGGGTGCCTCCCGGGGGCTCTGGAAGCCTTGGAAGCGTAGATTACAAGGCTTCCAGAGCCCCCGGCTCGTCGCCGCGGCGGCCTCAGGCCGCCGATTTGTCCTTGCCCGGCCGCCGAATATCCGTCAGCAGCCTTACCGGATCATAATCCGTACCGTTCTTCATCATCCCATAGAACACCCGGATTATCTTCCCTGCGATGGCCATCAGTGATTGCATCTTCTTCAATGGATTCTGCTCTCGCGTCGTGTAATATTCGTGGAGCGATTTCATTTCTTTGTTGCTTTTCACCATGCTCATCGCCGCTCGGAACAGAATCATCCTCAGCCGCTTGCGTCCCCGACGGCTGATTTCACTCTGCCCGTTGTGCTTCCCGGAGCTGTCCGGAGTTACCACGGATAGGCCTGCTAATTTCTGGATCTGCTTCGGATCCGTAAACCGGCTCAGATCGCCTACTTCAGCAAAGAATCCGGCCACGGTAGTAAATCCGATCCCTTTGATTCGAAGCAGCCTTTCTGCTCCATTGATCTGGGCCACCAGTTCTTCCAGCATGGCCTGTATCTCGGCCAGGTGCCGCGTGACCAACTCATATTCCTCCAGCATCTGCCACAAGTCCCGTCGCACTGCATCCCCTCCTGCTCTGCCGGTGCTCTGTTTGGCTGCGGCCACCAGGGTCTCCGCCCTCTTCATGCCTGCTGCCTTTACTTTTGCACTCCGCCAAAGCTGGTTGATCCCCTCTGCTCCGAGCTTTATAACATCTGCCGGAAGCGGCGCGATCCTCAGCACCATCATCCCGGTCTTCGCTCCGGGGTTTCTGTACACTTCCCGATACTCCGGAAAGTAGATATCAAACCACCGCGTGATCCGATTCTCCAGCCGCACCTTGGTCTCTGTCAGTTCACAGTACCGCACATATGCTGTGCGCAGCTCTGCGTAGATGCCTTCCGGCACGTACGGGATGATGTACCGTCCTTCCGTGACCAGCTTCGCGATCACTTTCGGATCCTTGTGGTCATCCTTTCGCTGCGTGTTATCATCCAGCTCTTTGCTGTGCTTCACATGCTGCGGCGCTACCATCACGAACATGATTCCCTGCGCTTTGAGATAGTCTGCCAGGTTGTACCAGTAATGGCCCGTTGGCTCGAAGCCTACAATTACCTTCTTGGCGCCATTCATCCGTACATATCCCTGCATCCATCCCTGAAACGCTTCAAACCCCTTCGCATTGTTAGCGAACTTGAAGGCCTTCTGGCTGTATTCGATCCCCCGATAGTTGAACGCCCTCGCATAATGGTTCTCGCTTCCGATATCAACTCCAATCACCAGCGTCTTTTCGGTCACTTGCTCGAGCTTCTGGTTCTGTGTATAATGCATCTTGGTACCCCTCCAGTCGTTTGAATCGCGCTGTTCCCGGCCAAGAGACCAGCGATTCATTCTACTGCGGGGTACTTTCCTTTGCAATCCAGCCTGCTTCTCAGCGGTCTCTTACATCATACAGGAAGCTC
>JAFRFA010000079.1:0-9059 GCA_017434585.1 Mogibacterium sp.
GAATCATTACGGAAAGAATGTATTTGTGACCGGTGCATCTTCAGGCATCGGGCAGGCATGTGCCCGGATGTTTGCAGAAAACGGCTGCAATGTCACGGGGGTATCACGGAATACTGAGGAGAAGACAGAAGTCTTCCCGGGAGGCGGAAGCCTTACGCTGAAGCGTCTCGATGTCACGGACGAAGCGGCGGTAAAAGAGTTCGTGGATGATCTTCCGGGTGTGGACATAGCGGTGCTGTGCGCAGGCATGGGAGTAGCGGGTCCTGCAGAGACTACCGCATCCGAACTGACACGCAGACAGATGGAGGTCAACTACTTCGGGACACTCAACGCAGCTCAGCCATGCCTCACCAGAATGCGGGAGCAGCACAGAGGCCTTCTGGTGGTGATCGGTTCCATTGCAGGCAGGGTATCCATACCTATGCAGAGCCAGTATTCGGCGAGCAAGTATGCCCTGGAGGCCTTTACAGATGCGGTCCGTATGGAGATGAAACAATATGGCGTCAGGGCCTGTATCATTGAACCGGGAGATACAAAGACAGGCTTTACAGCTGCCAGGATCATGCAGAACTCTGACAACAGATCTGATACTTACGGCATCAGATTGAAAAAGAGTGTGGCTAAAATGGCTGCGGATGAACAAGGCGGCAGATCGCCCGAAAGTGTTGCGAAGACCGCGCTGGCGCTGGCGGGCAGGAAGGACCCTCCGGCAAGAGTTCCGGTGGGAATAGAGTACAAAGCGCTGATGCAGCTGCTTCGCATCATGCCTGACCGGGGCAAAGAGTTCATATTGAGCAAACTATATCTGCCGAAATAGAGGTACCGATAAATGATCAGACAATACAGACAGGATGATATAACGGATATGATCCGCATATGGAATGAAGTGATCGAGGAGGGCAACGCTTTTCCGTGGGAGGAGTGCCTGGATACGGAAAGCGGCCAGGCCTTTTTCGCGGAGCAAAGCTATACAGGGGTCGCCGAGGCCGATGGGAAGATAGCGGGACTGTATATCCTTCATCCCAATAATCTGGGAAGATGCGGACACCTTTGCAATGCCAGCTATGCGGTTTCATCAGACATGCGGGGCCGCCATATAGGAGAACAGCTGGTGAAGGACAGCCTGAAGACCGGAAGAAGACTCGGCTTCCGTGTCCTGCAGTTCAATGCGGTAGTCGAGAGCAACATCCACGCCAGACATCTTTACGAACGCCTGGGGTTCATACAGCTTGGGGCGATACCCGGAGGATTCCGGATGAAGGACGGACACTACGAAAACATCTATCCGTACTACCGCGAATTGTAAAACGAAGTTTCACTTATCAGTACAATGCGCCTGTACGATGCAGAAGGAAGCTGTTGAAATAAACAGCCCCTTTTTTTTATTTATCAGAAGTGGTATTATTGGTTAGCCATAACTAACTATATTTTTTATGAGGGTCAACGATGAAAATAGTTCAATTCAAAAATGTAACAAGGACATATGTGACAGGCGACCATACACAGAACGCGCTGTCGGATGTCGACCTGGAGATCGAAAAGGGAAAGTTTGTGGTCATCCTGGGTCCGTCCGGAGCAGGCAAGAGCACATTCCTCAATCTGCTCGGAGGTCTGGACAACCCTACGGAAGGTACTATAGTCGTAGACGGAACGGATATATCCACTCTTTCCAGTGATGAGCTGGCAGACTACAGAGCGGCAAAGGTAGGATTTGTATTTCAGTCATACAATCTGATACCGACGCTCACCGTGCTTGAAAACATCTCTCTGGTAGACGAGATAGCGCCCGATCACATGAGCGCCGAAGAACTCCTTGCCGAGGTAGGTCTTGACGATCACTCGCATCAGTTCCCGCACGAGCTGTCCGGAGGCGAACAGCAGAGAGTTTCCATCTGCAGGGCGCTGGCAAAGAATCCGAGCATACTTCTTTGCGATGAGCCTACCGGAGCACTCGATTCCGAAACGGGCGTTGTAGTGCTCAAACTCCTTCTCAGAATGGCGAGGGAATACGGCAAGACGATAATCATAGTGACGCACAACCAGAATATCGCCAGGATGGCGGATACAGTGATACACATAAGGAGCGGCAAGGTCACATCCGTCGATGAACAGCCGGATCCATTATCAGCAGAAGAGGTGGAATGGTAATGCTGGGACGAAAATTATGGAGAACTGCAAAAGTATATAAAGTCCAGTTCATTTCTATGATCCTTCTTATCGCTCTGGGTGTCGGGGTTTTCGTAGGTTTCAATGCCGAATGGGTGACCATCGGAAAAGATACGGATGCTTTTTTCAAGGACTGCGGATTTGCCGACTATAGGATCATAGATGAGGACGGGATCTCTTCTGCCGATGTGGACAGGATAAGGGACATAGAGGGAGTGACCGGGGTAAGCAGATTCCTTTCCGTCAATGCTGATGTTGCGGGCTCGGATGATCAGCTTGCTCTTACCGTAACTGAGAGCGCTCATACGTCAGGCTTCGTCGTGACGGAAGGCGAAGAATATGACAGATGGGATGCGGAAGGCTTCTGGCTCATGGACAAGTACGCAGAGTTGAACGGAATAAAGCCGGGCGACAAGCTGACTGTAACTTTCGAGGACATGGAATTTACCGGTACAGTCAGAGGTCTGATCGAATCGGCGGAATACCTCATCTGCGTGCGCGATGAATCGCAGGTGATGCCTGACTTCAATACATATGGATATGTATATGCCTCGCCTGAGATGCTGAGAAAGGTGATAAGGCAGCAGATAAAGGAAGAAGAGCCCGATATCGATGAAGACGTGATGAGCATCGCTGTCAAAGAGGCATGTGACAACATCTTCTGTCAGGTGAATGTCAACTCTTCCATGGACAGACATGAGATGCAGAAGGCTGCTGACAAGGCTCTGGGGCGCACGCTTCTGATACTTACGAAAGACGAGAACGTGTCCTACTCAGAAACGAGGGGCGAGATGAATGAAGGCAAGACGATGGGCGCAGTACTGCCGGTGCTCTTCCTTGCGATAGCGATCCTGACGATGATAACCACGATGAACAGGATCACTATAAGCGAAAAAACACAGATCGGCACGCTCAAAGCTCTTGGCTTCAGGGACAGAAGGATAATCCGGCACTATACATCGTATGCTGTCGTAATATCTGTTATCGGATCGATACTCGGCGTTATATTAGGATATATGCTTTGCAAAATGGTGATGTCGCAGGACGGAATGATGGGCACATATTTTGTGATGCCTGACTGGACGATACATATACCTGTATGGATATGGGCGATAGTCATTGCGATAGTCCTGTTCACGATCCTCGTAGGATATCTGTCGGTCAAAGATATGCTGCGCGGAACTGCTGCAGAGACTCTGCGCCCGTATACTCCGGGGCACATCCGCAGACTGCTTATCGAGAAAACTATGTTCTGGAAAAGGATGAGATTCGGAACAAAGTGGAATCTTAGAGATATATTCCGTCACAGATCCCGGAGCGCAATGTCGTTTATAGGCACGTTCGGATGCATGCTGATGCTTGTTGCGTCGTTTGGTATGAACGAGACGATGAAGAACTTTCTGGCTACCTTCTATGACGGGACCGCAGTCTATTCTTCGAAGGTCTTCATGTCGTCAGATGCCGATAATGAAGACTCGGTAAGACTGGCTGAAGAACTCGACGGGGATTACAGCGCTTCGGTGAGTGCCAGAGCAGAGGATAAAACTGTCTCGGTCGATGTCTACAACATCACACACGGGCTGTACAGATTCATAGATGAAGATTCGAATGTCATCCCGCTGCCGGAAGATGGGGCTCTCATATGTAAAAGACTGGCCCGGGATCTTGGCGTAAAGCCCGGAGATACCGTGACGGTAGAACCGTATGGTACGGATGAAAGCTACGAGGTGCTTATCGCAGGTATAAACGGCTCTCTTACGGAGAGCATCTCGATGAGCGAGAAATATGCAGGATCGATCGGTCTGACAGACAGCGACGCATACAGGATAAACAGCGTGTATACCATGACAGGCAAGGACAGTATCGCTGCCAGCGGCAAGATAACGAGCGTACAGAGCAAGCAGGATATCATAGACTCATTCGATACATTCATGCAGATCTTTTATTTCTTCATTATCGTTCTCGTCGCTGCGTCCATACTGCTGTGTCTGATCGTGCTGTACAACCTGGGGATCATGAGCTATATGGAGCGCTACCGCGAGATGGCGACACTCAAGGTGCTGGGCTTCAGGAACAAAGCGATCGGGCGGCTGCTGATCTCCCAGAATCTCTGGATAGCTATGGCAGGAACTCTGCTTGGCATTCCTGCGGGCATATGGGCGCTGACTTATCTGATGGATCTGCTGGCTGCAGAGTATGAGATGGAAACCACGGTAGGACCTGTCAGTATACTGCTTGCAACAGCTCTGAACCTCGGGACAGCAGTGGTCGTCGGCCTGATGATAGCCGGAAAGAACCGAAGGATAAATATGGTAGAAGCCCTTAAGGGAACAGATTAGAGCAGGACATGCGCGGCCCGGCCATGAAGCCGGGCCTTTTTGCTTGAAATGAAAACGCGTGACATAAGAATATGATATACTTTGAGCAGGTATAAAAGGGCAGGGAGATCACCATGGACGATAAGAAAAAGACTAAAACGAGGCGGCTTGCAAACCGGACGATCATGAGGATGCTCATGCTTGCTCTGGTGCTCATAGTGGGCATCGGTGCTGCTGTTGCTTCTATTTTCTGGCAGAAAAGCCTACAGACGTACGCGGATTTTTCGTACTCATACACCCGCATGGCTGCGGATTTCATTGAAGGAGACAAGGTCAGTGAGTATGTAGAAACAGGAAAGACAGATGATTACTATGATGAGATAAGCCGGCTCCTTAATGTGATAGCAAAAGACGCCGGCCTGAGATATTTATATGTAGTGATCCCGCAGGAGAACGGGCTTCTTTATATATGGGATGCTCAGCCGGAGCACGATGCCAGACCTCTGCTCGATCTGTGGGAATATTCATCGGATTACCCGCAGGATGCTGCCGAAGCTGCATATAACGACAGCAAGGAACAGTTCCGTGCATATCGCTATAAAGACATGGACCTTGCAACTGCCATTTCTCCTCTGAAGGACAGCAAGGGAAATACAGTGGCGATCGTGGCTGCTGACCTTCTGATACCCCATATCCGCGAGGGGATAATAGCGGTCCTGAAAAACGTGGTCGCGGCCGTGTGCGTCATCATGCTGATTGCCATGGCGCTCTATTACTATTCAGTTCGCAGGCAGATAATAAAACCGCTTGAAACTCTGCAGGATGCGGTAAGCGGGCTCGTGGACAATCTTGACCGCAAAGAGAGCGTGAAGATAGACATCCATACAGGCGACGAGATAGAGACTGTGGCGCGATCTGTCGAGGAAATGGATGAAAAACTGCGGAGCTACATCGAGGAAAACAGCAAAATAACTGCTGAAAAGGAAAGGGTCAATACAGAACTCTCCCTGGCAAACCGCATACAGGCTGACATGCTGCCGAGCATATTCCCGGCATTTCCGGAACGCGAGGAATTCAGCGTCTATGCCAGCATGACCCCTGCCAAGGAGGTCGGCGGAGATTTCTATGACTTTTTCTTCGTGAATCATGATCATCTCGCTCTGGTCATAGCGGATGTTTCAGGCAAGGGTATCCCGGGGGCGATGTTCATGATGATGGTCAAGAGCATGATACAGACGCAGGCCATGTCGGGCCACAGTCCTAAGGAAGTGCTTGAAACGGTCAATCAGCTGATCTGCAGCAATAACAGAGAGGGAATGTTCATCTCTGTCTGGCTCGGCATCGTCGATGTGAAGAGCGGGACCATGGTCGCTGCAAACGCAGGGCACGAGTACCCTATATTCAGAAAACCGGGCGGAAAGTTTGAGATACTGAAGGATGAGCACGGATTCGTCGTAGGCGGTCTGGAAGGCATGAAGTACAAGGAATACGAGCTGCAGATGGAGCCGGGCTCAAAGCTCTTCGTATATACGGACGGAGTCCCTGAAGCTACCGACTGCCATTTTGAGCTGTTCGGCATGGACAGGACTCTTGAGGCGCTGAACAGCGCGGCCGATGCCGATCCGGATGATATCCTGTGCGCCGTAGAGCAGGCTGTCGCTGTCTTTGTCGGCAAAGCCGAGCAGTTCGATGACATGACGATGCTCTGCTTTGAGTACATAGGAGACTAGCGGGCTGAATAGTAATGCATCAGCATAAGTGTGGTCAGCATGCCGTACGACTGTATGCCGCCTTTCTGACCGTTCGCCTTCAGATAGGCATCGTTGACCCGGTCCTGTATTTCAGAAGCTTTTGTTACATGAGAAGACCAGAACAGATCGTTGGCCTCGATCTCGGAGACGGCATACGAAGGAAGCTTTTCGCGCAGACTGTCATATCTCTCGGGATCGACTCTTTTAAGGGTGCCTCCTGCATATACCCATGCAATGAGCCACCCGCTTCTTTTGAATGACTGATCGTCAGATCCTGTGCAGGCCAGCCAGCCTATATAGCTGGCCTCCCCTTCATTCATGTATCCCCTCAGGTGTGAAAGCTCATGGCACGCGGTAAAGGGCTTTTCCATATCCGGCATCTCTCCGTTTATGTTTGCTTCAACGGTGAAAGGTGAGTAGATACCGCTGACACCCATGGCTGAGAAAACTCCGGAAAGTACGGTGAGCTGCTTTGGGACGGGATAATACCCGCGGAGTGAGGGCTCATGCTCCGAAAGCTTTGTCATGGACTTACGTGCCTCACCGGCAAGTTCGCTGCCCTGAGGATATTCAGGATACGGACCGCATTCATACAGATTTGAGATTATGTATTCACAGAATTCCGCCAGCTGATCTTTTGTAAACTCCGCACCGGACAGAGCCTCTGTATCTGCGAACGTGTCTCTGTGGTAGTTTACTCCGCAGTTTGCAGCGTAAAGGAAGAAAAGCACAGATACGAGCAGAAGGATGCGTGAAAAGGCTTCTCTGAGTCTCTTGCGGCAGCGGATGAGATCCGCGATGATGATAAAAGGCAGGACGCAGACTGCGGCTTCGGCGACCGAGAACGGCGCTGCGCCGGAAAGACGGCCTGCGGTCGCTGTGATCAGAGAATAGACATTGACGCTGTACCACTGCGCAAAGCCGCCTGCATACCGTGCGGCAATCAAAAGCATTCCCGCCGCGCACAGCAGGATGACAGAGATCCTGATAGATTTTGCGATCCTCTTGTCAGTCTGTTTCATATCCTCATGGAACATAGTATCACATCAAACGACTGTTGAAACATGCAGTCGTTTTTTATTATCATATATCCTGTGAAAAGGAGGAAGGCGGACCGGCCCGGCTGAAGATAGGGGACACGGGCGCCGAATGAACATGATCAATATCAAGAGGGTAAAAATCCCTGCATGGGGAGACAGAAGGGACGGGAAACTGCTTAAGGACATCGATTCGATGCATTTCATAATGCCTCTGATGTACCCTAACCGCTGCGACAACGAGGCTTACATCTCAGAGCAGATCGATCTGACGAATGCCATGGCCTTTCTCGAAAAGAAGAATGCAGCCGGCCCGGAGTACAAATACAACTTCTTTCAGCTGATGGTAACTGCTGTACTGAAGACCATAACCCTGCGCCCGCAGCTGAACCGCTTTATCGCGAACTACAATCTGTATCAGCGCAACAAGGTGACCGCGGCCTTTACGGTGAAGAAGATCTTCTCCGATGACGGTGATGAAGCGCTGGCGGTAATACATTCGAAAGAGGATTTCACGCTTGACAGTGTGCACGATGAGATATACAGGCAGGTATCTTATGTCCGTCACGAGGGCAAGGACCAGTCCACTGAAAGCATGGACATGCTTCAGAAGACTCCGCTGCCTCTGAAGAAGCTGCTCGGCACCGGGGCGAGATTCCTTGACAGACACGGCTGGATGCCTCAGTCGGTGATCGCCACTGATCCGTTCCAGCAGTCGGTTGTGCTTTCAAACCTCGGATCCATAAAGCTGAAAGCGGGATACCATCATCTTACCAACTGGGGCACGACTTCGGTGTTCGTCATTATCGGAGAGATGAAAGAGAGACCTTACTATGATGAGAAGGGCAGGATGGAGATGCGTATGAGCGTCGATATCGGCCTCACCATCGATGAGCGGATATCCGACGGATACTACTGCTCAAAGTCAGTCCTCCTGCTGAAGAAGCTGCTCGAGGAGCCTGAACTCCTTGAGAGACCTATGGGCGAGCCTGTAGAGTTTTAGACTTCGTCATGAAAAAGCGGATATCTTATCGCTGCTACAGAATAATACGGTGGCTGGTAAAGCTGTTTTACCCGAAGATCACCGCTCACGGGACAGAGAACCTTCCGGAAGGAGAGCCGTTCATTGCAGTGGGCAATCACTGCAAGATGAACGGGCCGATAAGCTGCGAACTGTACTTCCCTGTCGAGAGATATACCTGGTGCGCAGGTGAGATGATGCATCTGAAAGAGGTGCCTGATTACGCGTTCAGCGACTTCTGGTCGAACAAGCCTGCGTATAACAGGTGGTTCTTTCGCATCCTTTCGTATCTCATAGCGCCGGTCTCTGTCTGTGTGTTCAACAACGCGAACTGCATAGGCGTCTATCACGGGACTCGCGTTATGTCGACTTTCCGGACTACTGTGGACAAACTCGTGCAGGGGATAAGCGTAGTGATATTCCCGGAGCATAATGTTCCGTATAACGATATACTGTACGAATTTCAGGAACGCTACACAGACGTCGCCCGTATGTATCACAAAAAGACGGGCAAGGAGATCTGCTTTGTGCCGCTGTATATTGCTCCGGCACTTAAGGGCCTGTATCTGGGCAGGCCTGTAAGATTCGACAGCAGCGCTCCGAAGAACGAAGAGAGAAAAAGGATAAACGGATACCTGATGAAAGAGATAACGGACATCGCAAGAGCGCTGCCGGAGCATACGGTGGTGCCGTATCCGAATATACCGAAGAAGGATTATCCCGTAAACAGGAAATGACCGGGAGAAGCAGGCGGATCTATGGCGGA
>JAFRFA010000080.1:0-10818 GCA_017434585.1 Mogibacterium sp.
GCCTGAAGCCGAGAAGAGAGTAAAGACAAGGATCCTCCTCAAGAACATCATCAGACTCGAAGGACTCGAGGCAGACGAAGAAGAGATCAAGAAGCTCATGGAGGACTTCGCAGCTCAGTACGGCATGACCATGGATCAGGTCAAGGAGATGGCCGGCCCTGAGACTGAGAACTACTTCAGAGAGGACGCTCAGACAAAGAAGGCGATCGACTTCATTTTCGACAACGCGAAGCAGAAGGCCGCCAAGAAAGAAACAAAGAAAGAGACTTCAGAGAAGGCCGAAAAGAAGGCTGCTCCTAAGAAGACAAAGAAGGCCGAAAAAGAGGACAAGTAATGAACTATGTACCATATGTAGTCGAGCAGACCGGTCAGGGCGAACGCACCTATGACATATATTCAAGGCTGCTGATCGACAGGATCATTTTCATAGACGAAGAGATAACCGAGCATACGGCGAGCGTCGTCGTTGCCCAGCTGCTCTTCCTTGAGGCGCAGGACCCGGACAAGGACATCAACGTATATATCAACTCGCCGGGCGGCATGGTGACCGCAGGCCTCGCGATATATGACACGATGAGGTTCATCAAGCCGGACATCAGCACCATATGCGTCGGCATGGCCGCAAGCATGGGCGCTGTACTGCTGGCCGCCGGCACGAAGGGCAAGAGATACGCTCTTCCGAACGCCGAGATAATGATCCACCAGCCGCTCGGAGGCTTCCAGGGCCAGGCGTCGGACATCAAGATCAATGCCGACCACATCCTGAAGATAAAGGACAGGCTCAACCATATACTTGCTGAAGCTACGGGACAGGACCTCGCGGTGATCGAGAAGGATACCGACAGGGACAACTACATGAGCGCAGCCGACGCGGCGGAATACGGCCTGATCGACAAGGTCATAGAGAAACACTAAGAGGCAGAGGGACCGAATGTCAGATAACAACGAAGTAAAATGTTCATTTTGCGGTAAGTCGAGCTCTCAGGTCCGCAGCATGATGGTCGGACCTGATGTATACATCTGCAACGAATGCGTCGACCTCATCAAGTCCATGATGGACGAAGAGAACACGCCGGCGCCTAAGAAGAAGAGCAGCAGGCTCCCGAGACCGGACGAGATCAAGGCCGAGCTCGATCAGTACGTGATCGAGCAGGACAAGGCCAAGAGGAGTCTGGCCGTTGCGGTCTACAACCACTATAAAAGGATAAGACATCTCGACAGATACAAAAACAGCGACGCAGAGAAGGTCGAACTCAGCAAGAGCAACATCCTCATGCTGGGACCTACCGGCTGCGGCAAGACTTTGCTTGCTCAGACTCTGGCACGCATACTCGATGTGCCTTTCGCCATAGTCGATGCCACTTCGCTGACTGAAGCGGGCTACGTGGGCGAGGATGTCGAGAACATCCTGCTCAGGCTCTATCAGGCAGCCGACGGCGACCTCGACAGGGCGCAGCGCGGTATCATCTACGTCGACGAGATCGACAAGATCGCCAGAAAGTCCGAGAACATGTCGATCACAAGGGACGTCTCGGGCGAAGGAGTTCAGCAGGCCCTCCTCAAGATCATCGAGGGCACCGTGGCCAATGTGCCGCCGCAGGGAGGCAGAAAGCATCCGAACCAGGAATTTATACACTTCGACACAAAGGACGTGCTGTTCATATGCGGAGGAGCGTTCACCGGACTGGACAAGATAATCAAGGTCAGGCTCGGAAACAAGGTCATCGGCTTCAACAAGGAAGACAAGGTGACGGATATAGACGATGCAGACATCCTGCTGAAGGCAGAGCCTGAGGACCTTCTGAAGTTCGGACTCATACCTGAGCTTATCGGAAGGCTGCCGGTGACGGTGGCGCTGTCCGAACTCAGCGAGGAGGCACTGGTAAGGATAATCACCGAGCCGAAGAATTCGCTTGTAAAGCAGTATCAGACTCTCTTTGCGATGGACGATGTGGATCTCGTGGTCGAAGATGACGCGGTCCATGCCATCGCCGACAGGGCCCTGAAGCTCAATACCGGAGCAAGGGGACTGAGAGGCATTTTCGAGGGCATCATGACGGATATCATGTACGAGCTGCCTTCGAGACCTGAGGTCGAAAAATGCATCATCACTGCCGACGTCGTGAACGGCGAGGCGGAACCGAAGCTCATACTCAGAAAAGAACTCAAGGAACCTGAAAAGGTAATGGAGAAAGAAGCATAATGACCGTATCCGAAAATATAAGCAGGATCCCGTATATCCCTCTGAGAGGACAGACATTCTTCCCGGGGACGATCGTGGGATTCGACATCGGAAGAGATAAATCACTTGCCGCCGTTGATCATGCGATGAACGGCGACAAATATATTGCGGTGTCTGCTCAGAGAGACCCTTCGGTCAGCGATCCTAAAAAGGAAGACTGCTATCTGACAGGCACGCTCATCAGAGTCAGGCAGGTCGTCAAGAAGAACGAGGACTACGTGCGCATACTCGTGGTCGTCGAGCAGAGGATATTCATCGACGAAATCTACGATGAAGGAAGGATGCTCACCTGCAACTACACCGTTGCCGAAGACTATGACGACGACATGAACGACATCGGCATGCAGGCGAATATCCGCGTGCTCAGGCAGATGTACTTCAAATACCTCGAGCTCACCGGACAGGGCGAATCGGCGGGAAGGACGCTCATCGACGACATAGACGATCCCTCTCTCCTGTGCAGCCTGATCGCCAACGAGATAGACGTGAGTTTCGATCTCAAGCAGACTCTTCTCGAGATCGATTCGGTAAAGCTCAGGATAGGCCACCTCGTCGACATGATCGGAAGGGAGAACAACATCCTGTCGATCGCCAAGAGGATAAACAACCGCGTGGTCAAGAACATGAACCGCGGCCAGAAGGAGTATTACCTCAGAGAGCAGCTCCAGGTGATAAAGGAGGAACTCGGCGAGGACGAGGACATCGACGATGAGGCCCGCCAGTGGAAGGAAAAACTCGACGAGCTCAAGCTCAGCGAGAAGGTCGACACCAAGGTCAGAAAAGAGATCGACAAGTTCAGCAAGATGACTCCTATGAGCCCTGACGCCAACGTGTCGAGAACGTACATCGAGACCATACTCGAGCTTCCGTGGCACGAGTCGTCAAAGATAAACAGGAACCTCAAAAAAGCCGAGAAGATACTCAACGAGGATCACTACGGGCTCGAAAAGGTCAAGGAGAGGATACTCGAACACCTCGCGGTGCAGCATCTCACGAAAGAGAACAAGGGTCCTATCATCTGTCTTGTCGGTCCTCCGGGAGTGGGCAAGACCTCGATAGCAAGATCGATAGCAAGAGCCACGAACAGGGAGTTCGTGAGGATGTCGCTCGGCGGAGTCAGGGACGAGGCCGAGATCAGGGGACACAGGCGCACATACATCGGAGCCATCCCGGGCAGGGTCATCAACAGCATCATCGAAGCGAAGGTGAACAATCCGCTCTTCCTCTTCGACGAAGTCGACAAGATCGGAAGCGACTTCAGGGGAGACCCGGCTTCGGCTCTGCTCGAAGTGCTCGACCCTGAGCAGAACAGCACGTTCACAGACCACTATCTCGAGATACCGTTCGACCTTTCGGGCGTGATGTTCATCACGACCGCAAACACGACGGCGACCATACCGGCGCCGCTCCTAGACAGGATGGAGGTCATCGAGCTTTCGAGCTATACTGAAGAAGAAAAAGTCCGCATCGCGACTGACTATCTTGTGCCTAAGAGGATGAAGGAGAACGGCCTGAAAAGGACGCAGTTCAGCATCAGCAAGGCGGCGATAAGGGACATCATCGAATACTATACCCGCGAGGCCGGAGTCAGGAACCTCGAAAGGGAGATCGGAAACGCCTGCCGCAAGGCAGCCCGCAACATAGTAGGCGGTAAGCAGTCGAAGAACGCCGTAACTCCGGGCAACCTGAAGTCGTACATCGGCAAGAGGGTGTTCATAGACGACATCGGTTCGCTCGAGCCGGAAGTCGGCGTCACCACCGGACTGGCGTGGACATCGGTCGGAGGAGTCACACTGACGATAGAGACCGTCAAGATGCCGGGTTCGGGCAAGCTCGTTCTGACGGGCCAGATGGGCGATGTCATGAAGGAATCGGCCCAGACGGCGCTCGGATACATCAAGTCCATATCCGGCAAGTATAAGATCGGTAAGGATGTGTTCAAGGACTACGATATCCAGATCCACATACCTGAGGGCGCTACGCCTAAGGACGGACCGTCCGCCGGCATCACCATGTGCTCGGCTCTGTTCTCGCTTCTTACGGACCGCAAGGCCGACAAGACTGTCGCCATGACGGGCGAGATAACGCTGAGGGGCAAGGTGCTGAGGATAGGCGGACTCAAGGAGAAGACGCTCGCGGCATACAGGCAGGGCATACGAAGGGTGATCATCCCTGAAGAGAACGTGCCTGACCTCGAAGACATACCGGCTTCGGTGCGCCGCAAGATCGAATTCATCCCTGTGAAGGACTTCGAAGAAGTGATACCTGTCGTACTGAAATAGAGGCGCGATGAAGATAACTAAAGCTGAACTGGAAGCCGTCGCCGTTAAGGCGTCGCAATATCCGCCGGAGGACATCCCCGAGATCGCGTTCGCGGGAAGGTCCAATGTCGGCAAATCCTCTCTTCTGAATCTCATCACCGGAAGGAAGAGCCTGGCCAGGGTGTCCGGAAGCCCGGGCAAGACCAGGACCATAAATTTCTACAGGTGCAATGACGAGTTCAGGATAGTTGACCTGCCCGGATACGGCTTCGCGAAGGTCAGCAGGAGCGAAAGCGAAAAGTGGGGAGCCATGATCGAAGGCTACCTCGAAAACAGAGGGACCCTTCTGAAGGTGGTGCAGCTTGTGGACATAAGACATAAGCCGAGCGCGCAGGACGTGCAGATGTACGATTATCTGAAGTACTACGGACTGGACGGGATAGTCGCCGCCACCAAAGCCGACAAGCTCGGCACGAATGAAAAAGCGAAGGCTCTAAAACAAATCAGACAGACACTGGGTATGGGAAAAGGTGATATACTAATACCGGTATCGGCTCTTAAGAGGACAGGTGATGAGGAACTGCTCGATGCGATGCAGGACCTGATCGAAAGGAGACAATGATGGCAGAAGAAAAGATCATCGGAAAACTGCTGTTTTCTGAAGAACAGATCCAGGCAAGGGCGAAAGAGATCGCCGGGCAGATCGACAAAGACTTCAAAGGAGAGGAAGTCATACTGCTCTGCACGCTCAAGGGTTCGGTGCTCTGGTTCTCGGATATCCTCAGGTACATGAAGACCGACGCCAAGATCGACTTCCTTTCGGCGAGCAGCTACGGCGCGTCGACGGTGAGTTCCGGCGTTGTCAAGATCAGCTTCGACCCACAGGTCAACATGTACAACCATAATGTCATAGTCGTTGAAGACATAGTCGACACGGGACGTACTCTTTCGTACATGCTGCCGAAGCTCGAAGAGAGAGGTCCTAAGTCGGTCAAGCTCTGCACCATGCTCAACAAACAGGCCAGAAGGACCGACGATGTGACTCCTGACTATGTAGGATTCGAGGTGGATGACCTCTTCGTGATCGGGTACGGACTTGATTTCGACCAGAGGTTCAGAGGCCTCCGCTATATAAGCTATCTGGATGAAGAAGATGTTGAATCTCTGTGATACAACAAAACTTGATCATGACGAACTGAGAGCTCTGATCGAATCAGACCTCAAAAAGGATCTTCACATGCACACTACGTTCTCGGACGGAGCGATGACACCTGAAGAGCTTATTGACATGCGCGTGAAAGAGGGGTATGAACTGCTCGCCATAACCGACCACGATGTTATCGGAGGCTCGGTCGCCGGCATGACCTACGCGAAAAAGATCGGACTGCCTTTCATCTACGGCATAGAGTTCGACTCCGAAGATGCGGTCGGCGACGACCTTCACATGCTCGGCTACGGGTTCGATCCTGAAAACGATATATTCCTCGACGTGGTCATCGAGGTCATTGCCGACAGGAACAAAAGAAACAGGCAGTTCATGGACGCTCTCAACACGAGAGGCTTCGGCATCACCGAAGATGACGTCAAAAAAATAAACGGCGGCAGATATGTCGGAAAGCCGACTTTTGCCAAGATCCTCATCAAAAAAGGCATAGTGAGCAGTGTCAACGAAGCTTTCAGCACCATATTCAGAGAGCCCGACCTCAAGGCTATAAAGAAAGTGACCATGCCTTCAAAGAAGGCTGTCGAAACCATACACGCGGGCGGCGGACTGGCGGTGATGGCGCATCCGATGGAGCAGAGACGCCGTGACGAGAGCTTCGAGGAGTTCAAGCCTAGGATGTTCCATATAATCGATACCATGGTCTCTTACGGCATCGACGGGCTTGAATGCTATCATCCGTCCGCGAGCGAGATGCAGCAGGAACTCCTGGTACAGTACGCGAAGGAGCACGGGCTGATGATCACAGGAGGTTCGGACTTCCACTCGCTTGAATCGAGAAGGGACTTCGACGTATATCACAGACCATAAGACATAGTTAAAGGTATTTAATGGGGCCTGACCCCGTTAGTTTAATCTAACGGGGTCAGGCCCCGTTGCAATTATTTACCTTTATCCTGCAAAAAATGACCGAAATCCGACATCAGGATCCCTCATCACACGGCCGTCATATAACGCTCTGCCCGGATGTGTAGAATGTGCGAAACAGCACAGACCAAAGAAAAAACACAAGGAGGCGACCATGAGAAAGAAACTTCGTGTTCCAAAGGCCGTTTACTACCAATGTATCTGGATAATCAAAGACCTTGACCGGCTCAGAAGGCTAGAGGCGACCGACAGATACAACCACAGCGAAGATGAGTTCGTGTTCTTCGTGGACGAAGAGGAAGTGATCAGGGATGCGGGAGTCCTCACCCAGGCGAGGTTCAAGCTCGACTGTGTGAGAGCGGCCCTCGGCCTTGTGCCTGAAGAATACAGGCAGAAGACCCTCGACAGCATCATATACGGCATACCTTTCGACGACATGGCTCACGAGAACACGTGGAGGAGGTGGAGGCAGTTTTTCATACGCGAACTCGCCAAAAATCTGATGCTTATCTGAAGCTCCGATGTGCTAAAATAGACACAGATAAAATTATCAGTAAAGGTGTCATAAATGGTATTTGAAGAGAAAACGATAAGCAGCAGGCTCGTCTACGAAGGACCTGTGTTCAAAGTGCGCAGCCACATAGTGGAGTCCGTCGGAGGCGAAGCGGTAAGAGATATCGTCGAGCATAACGGCGGGGCTATCATGGTAGCGGTCACGGACGAGGGCAAGATACTCATGGAGAGGCAGTACAGAAAGGCTCTCGAGAGCGCGTTCCTCGAACTTCCGGCCGGCAAGACCGATCCGGGCGAGGATCCCGTGGTGACTGCAACAAGGGAATTCACGGAAGAGACCGGCTATACGGCGGGCTCTGTGAAACACCTCATTTCCTTCTATCCGACCTGCGGCTACTCGAGCGAGCACCTGCATGTTTTCCTTTGCAGAGACCTCACTCCGGGAGAGACCCACTGGGACGATACGGAGTGCATCGAGCTGCTCGAATACGATGCCGACGAACTGGTGAACATGATCATGTCGGGAGAGATAGAAGACAGCAAGACTATAATCGGCGTCCTTTACGCAAGGATGGCCGGCGAGATATAAAGAGGTGAGCTGATGCGTGAATTCATAGAATACATGAGGACCGAGAAGCGTAAGGCCGAGAACACCCTCATCGCGTATGAAAGGGATCTGGCCGCTTTCGAAAAATTTCTCAAAAGCCGCGGTGCAAAGGAGCTGAACGACTGTGACGGAAGCGATGCGGTCGCCTACGTTATGGAACTCAGCAACGACAACAAATCCAAGGCCACGATCAACCGCAAGGTGTCGGCCCTCAGGACATATTACGACTATACCATAGGCAAGGGCCTGATGAGCGAGAACCCGTTCTCGAGGATCAAGGCGGTCAAGGGCGACAGGAGACAGATAGATTATCTGACCATCGAAGAAGCCGGAAAGCTCATGGAACTGCCGTTCGATGACAGAAAGGGGACCCGCGACAAGGCGCTGCTGGAATTCATGTACGGCACGGGCGCCAGAGTGACCGAGGTCGTCAGGCTCAGATTCGAAGATCTGAACCTCAGGATGAACTTCGTCACGCTCAGGGATTCCAACGACGAGAGCAGGATAGTCCCGCTCGGAAAGTATGCCGCTGCCGCACTCAACGAGTATATAGACAATGTATACGATTCCCTGAAGGGAAGCGGGCACAGTGCTGAGGACCATGTCTTCGTCAATTTCAGAGGAGAGCCTCTGACAAGGCAGGGGATATGGAAGATACTCAAGGACTACGGCGAAGAGATCGGTGTCGGTAACCGCATGACGCCGCAGATCCTGAGGGACAGCTTCGCGGTACACATCCTTCAGAACGGAGGGGACCTCAAGACCCTGCAGGAGCTTATGGGCTTTGAAGATATGTCGGTCGGTATAGCATATCTGGCCGTGACGGACATACATGTAAGGGAGGTTTTCAGCGCCTGCCATCCGCGGGCCTGAAAAAGACCGGAAAAAACGCAAAAAAGTGAATAAAACCCTTGAATTATCCATTGTCCTGTGATACCTTATTAGGGCTGTCGCGCAGACAGCAAGGTTATTACGGGCGGTCCTCTGGAGACGGCATACGGTCGGAGGCTCCAAGAACGTCTTGAGAGGAAGGAGAGAATAACGTGAACATTTTAGACCAGATCACAATGGATTACAGGAAGGAAGACATTCCTGAGTTCAAGGTAGGCGACACTCTCAGAGTGCACGTCAAGATCATCGAAGGCCAGAGAGAAAGGATCCAGGTATTCGAGGGTTATGTGCTCAAAAGACAGCACGGCGGCGTAAACGAGACTTTCACAGTCAGGAAGCTGTCGAACGGAATCGGCGTAGAGAAGACATTCCCGCTGCACTCGCCAAAGATCGAGAAGATCGAGGTAGTCAGAAAGGGTAAGGTCAGAAGGGCCAAGCTCAACTACATGCGCGAGAGAACCGGTAAAGCTGCCAGAATCAAGAGCGCTGAATAGTGAACGTTATGCATACCTGAGGCTAAGCCAAAGGTATGCTTTTTCTTTATCGCCAGACGGCGCGCACATACGCCTCTGCCGCCTGGTTTCCTCACCGGTGATCTCATCCTCGTCGGCCTTGCCTCTCGGGGAACGGCTCTGACGCTTCGCTTGCGAGACTCGTTCCTAGCCGATCACCGGCGGCCTTCTCGGGAGACCGCATCGGCTCGTCAACACGGCGGCATCAGCGTATGTGCGCGCCGAAGTAATTAGGAAAAGAAATGATAGACAACATCAATTGGTATCCGGGCCATATGAAAAAGACCCGCGAACTCATACAGGAAAATCTGAAAGCTGTGGACATGGTCATCGAGATCGTCGACAGCCGTATTCCCATTTCCAGCAGAAACCCGATAATCGACGAGATAATTTCGGGAAAGCCGAGGATCATCGTGCTCGGAAAGGCCGATCTTGCAGACGAAGATGAGACCAAAGCCTGGTGCGACAGGCTCGGAAAGGGCGATGGCGTAAGACGCGTGATGGCTCTCAATCTGCAGTCGGGAGAGAACATCAAAAAGCTTCTGAAGGCTCTCGAGGCCGAGCAGGAGAAGAGGAATGCTGAAAGGTCGGTGAAGAGACCGCTTCGCATCATGATAGTCGGCGTGCCTAACGTCGGAAAGTCTTCTCTCATCAACCGGCTGACAGGCAAAAAGTCCGCTCAGACGGGTGACCGGCCGGGCGTTACAAAGGGCAAGCAGTGGCTGACTCTTTCGAACGGCATGCAGCTCCTGGATACGCCGGGGATCCTCTGGCCGAAGTTCGAGGACCCTCAGGTCGGACTCGATCTGGCGTTCTGCGGAAGCATAAAGGACGACATCCTCGGAGTGCAGGACCTCGGCTTCGAGCTCATCAGAGTGCTGGGCGAGAGATACCCGGAACTCCTGAAAGAAAGATATAAGCTGGATGAGGTCTTTGAAGAGGCAATAGTCAACATGGACAACATCGCCCGCAAGAGGGGATTCATAATGTCAGGCAAAAGGATAGATTACGAGAGGACCGGCAGGACCGTTCTCGACGAGTTCAGAGGCGGTAAGATCGGCCGCATCACCCTCGAAAAAGCATAGGAATGACCAAGCAGGAAAGACTTGAAAGAGACATCGCAAAGCTCGCCGAGATGAAGAAACGCGAGGACGAGCTTCGAAGCGAAGGCTACAGATTTGTGGCCGGCCTTGACGAGGTCGGAAGAGGACCTCTGGCGGGTCCTGTCTATGCGGCCTGCGTGATCCTTCCGCCGGATTTCGATGTGCCGGGCGTCAACGACTCCAAGAAGCTCTCCGCAAAGAGAAGAGAAGAACTTTCAGACATAATAAAGGAGAGGGCGCTCGCTTACGGGATAGGCATAGCAGATAACAGAGAGATCGACGATATAAACATTCTCGAGGCGACAAAGAACGCCATGAAAAGAGCGCTTGCCTCGTGCAGGGACATGCTGAAAGAAAAGGAGCTTCTCGGGACCCCGGGAAGAGACATCCTGCTGGTCGACGCAGTAAAGCTCGACGCCGGCATGCCGGTAGAGGCCATCATCAAGGGCGATGAAAAGTGCCTGTGCATAGCGGCTGCATCGATAGTAGCCAAGGTAGCCAGGGACGCTTTCATGACAGAGATGGACGAAGTCTATCCGGGCTACGACTTTGCCGGCAACAAGGGCTACGGCACGGCAAAGCACTACGAGGGCCTGAGGA
>JAFRFA010000081.1:0-2673 GCA_017434585.1 Mogibacterium sp.
CGAGTATGCCAACAAGACCTTCGGAGGCTATACAGCAGACGTAAACGGCGTCATCCATCTTTCTATGCCGTCAGGCGAAAGCCGTACCATAGAGTATCTTCCTGTAGAGATGAAGAAGGTAAAGGTAGAAGAAAAGGATATACCTGAAGGCTTCACACCTGAAGGCGGAGCAGAAAAGACCGTAAAGCTAATTCGCTCAGGTGATGCAAGAGCAGACTATGTCAATATATATGACCCTGCAGAAGCCGTGAACAATATCCAGCTAAAGGTCAGAAAGACCATAAGCGGAAGAGACTGGACAGATGGTGATGCCTTCACCTTCGTGCTTGAGCAGCTCACAGGAGATAGCATCTGGACGAAGATAGCAGAAAAAGAAGCTGACAAGGGCGACAAAACACCTGATTTCACAGCAGCTATACAGAGCATCCACTTCACAGAGGCTGCAACATATACCTTCAGAGTAAGAGAAGACGAAGAGTCCTCAGGCGGCATCATAGTCGATCCGACTATAAGCGAGTTCAGCGTAGTAGTCGCAGATGATGAGCATGACGGAAAGCTCAAGATAAAGAAAGTAGTATCTACAGCGCCTAACACGACCATAACTCGTGACAAGACCACAAAGGCACCAATAGTACAGATGGCCTTTGAGAATAAATACGATCCTCAAGGCTCGGTTGATGTGGACATCAACATCACAAAGAACCTTGTGGATACATCCGGCCAGAGCAAGGCTCCATCAGGCTTTGTCTTCGGACTCTATGACGAGGACGGAGAGCTCATAGCAGATACAGTAGAGACAGGAGTAAGCGGCGAAGCCTCGATTAGAAGGGTATATGTTCCATCCGATGCAGGTAATACCTATGTATACACCCTGAAGGAGATCGCAGGAGAGGAGCCCGGCTATACCTACGACGATAAAGAATACAAGCTTGCCGTAAGCGTAGTAGATGAGGAAGGCACCTTAAAGGCATATATCTACGATTACGATCCTGATCGGGGAGACATACCATCCGGCGCAGGAGATACATACGACGCAGCATTTGAGAACAAATACGACCCTGAGGATGTAAGCGTGACCCTCGAAGGAGACAAGGACCTCACCGGAAGGGACATGAAGACAGGCGAGTTCAAGTTCGATCTGTATGAGACAGACGGCACATACAATACAGAAGACCTTAAGCCTGTTCAGACAGTGAGCAATAAAGACGCAGACGGAACCTTCAGCTTCAGCCTGAACTACTGCAAGGTAGGCACATATTACTACGTGATCAAGGAGAATACATCCAAGCCACTTGGCGGCGTCACATACGATACATCCGAATACCATGTAAAGGTCATAGTGACAGACGAGGGAGGAGCTCTTGCAGCTGAGACTTCCATACTGGACTCGGCCGGCAAAGAAGCAGAGATAGCCTTCAAAAACAGCTATTCACCTGAGCCTGCAAGCCTCAGCCTTACAGGTACTAAGACCCTTGAGGGAAAGAAACTCGAAGACGGCATGTTCAGATTCGGTCTGTTTGCATCAGACAGCAGCTTCAGTAAGGAGGAAGCCCTCGGAGAGGTAACGAATACCGCAGGCGGAGCCTTCGCCTTCAACGCCGCAAGCTATACCAAAGAGGGCAAATACTACTACATAGTAAAGGAGCTTTCGGATAAGCCTGTAGACGGCATCATCTACGATAAAACAGTCTTCCACGTGACTGTCACTGTAACAGACGACAAGGAGGGCAAGCTCGTAACATCAAGCGATATATCCGCTGTGGGAGATACCGAGAAGTCTGCGGACAGGATAAGCTTCACCAACACATACAAGGGAAGCGAGCCAGTCGATCCGGATAAGGACAAGGACAAGAAGGACAAGTCCGTCAAGACAGGAGACAGCTCGAAGCTGATCGGATGGGTGATCATGCTGCTTCTCTCGGCAGAAGGCCTGATGGTGCTGCTGCTGATCGGAAGACGTAGCGCAGGAAGAAGGATCTAAGTAAAAGCATGCTGAATAAGGTACTTAGCATCATAACAACGGTTGTTCTGATAGTGTCCATCATAGTCATAGTGCTCCTTGGCGGGGTAAGGCTTATAGGCTTTACCCCTTACGGGGTGACCTCAGGCTCGATGGAACCAAAGTACAAGGTCGGAAGCGTGGTGTATGTACGTCATGTTGAACCGGAGACACTAAAGGAAGGAGATGTGATCACCTTTCACATCTCGGAAGATGAGCTGGCTACCCACAGGATAATACGAGTCGAAAGGACAGCCGATGGCCTTCAGTTTTGGACCAAAGGCGATGCAAACAGCATATCTGACGGAAGCCCGGTAGCGGCAGGCAACGTGGTAGGCAAGGTGTACTTCACAATACCGTTTCTCGGAGTATTCGCAGGATTTCTAGAAGGGGTAAGGGGCAAGGTCATCATAGTCCTTGGAGCACTCATGCTGCTTGTTCTTATAGGACTGAACGACTACCTGACAAAGCTTGAGAAGGAAACTTAAAGGTAAAAACATATGAAGAAACTTAAAATGATGAACAGCAAATACAGAGCAGCGATCATGTTTTTCGCAGTCATGCTGTTGGTGTCTTTGGTGGGAGTGAGCGCCTGGCTTGCAGACGCATCGGGCACAATCTCCAATCTGTTCGATCCTTCTGTACTTAAGATAGATCTCGGAGAGACAGACACA
>JAFRFA010000082.1:0-3232 GCA_017434585.1 Mogibacterium sp.
AAAGTACGGACTTCAGGTCGATCCTGACGCGAAGATCGAAGACATCACGGTCGGAATGCAGCAGAGGACTGAGATCCTCAAGATGCTCTACCGTGACAACGAGATCCTCATCTTCGATGAGCCGACTGCTGTGCTCACGCCACAGGAGATCGAAGAGCTCATGGAGATCATGAAGAACCTGAGAGCTGAAGGCAAATCGATCCTGTTCATCACTCACAAGCTGAACGAGATCAAGGCCGTAGCCGACAGAGTAACGGTATTGCGCCGCGGCAAGTACATCGGGACCGTGGATGTGGCTGACACGTCCAAGGAAGAGATGAGCCGCATGATGGTAGGCCGTGACGTAAACATGGTCGTCGAAAAGACCCCTGCAAAGACAGGAGAGACCATCCTCAAGGTCGAGGGAATGACTGTCGCGTCAAAGGTACATGCCAACAACGCGGTCAAGGATGTCAGCCTCGAGGTCAAGGAGGGAGAGATCGTCTGCATCGCAGGTATCGACGGCAACGGTCAGACGGAGTTCGTATACGGACTCACCGGCATGGAGCCTCTGGTAAGCGGCAAGATCACTCTCTGCGGCGAGGATATATCGCACGCGAGCATCCGCGCCAGGAGCAAAGAGATGAGCCACATCCCTGAGGACAGACACAAACACGGACTCGTACTCGACTATCCTCTCGAGTACAACATGATCCTTCAGAGGTACTTCCAGCCTGAATTCACAACGGGCGCGGGCTTCCTCAAGAGAAAAGAGATCAGGGCGTACTCCGAAAAGCTCGAGGCCGAGTACGACGTAAGATCCGGCCAGGGCCCTGTGACGATCACACGTGCGATGTCCGGAGGAAACCAGCAGAAAGCAATCATCGCCCGCGAGGTCGACAAGGATCACAAGCTGCTCGTGGCGGTACAGCCTACAAGAGGTCTGGACGTCGGAGCCATCGAGGGAGTGCACAAACAGCTGATCGCCGAGCGTGACAACGGACGTGCGGTACTTCTGATCTCGCTCGAACTCGAAGAGGTCATGAACGTTCCTGACAGGATCCTCGTTATGTACGAGGGCGAGATCGTCGGAGAACTCGATCCAAAGAAGACGACCGTCGAAGAGCTCGGTCTCTACATGGCGGGCGCCAAGAGAAACGTCGGTACTGAGAAAGCAGAAAGGAAGGAGGAAGCATAATGGAAGAGAAGAAAAGTCTCATCAAGAATCCGTCCTTCCAGGCGATACTTACCTCCCTGGTATGTATCATCCTCGGACTGCTGATCGGATACATCGTGCTGCTGCTGATCAATCCGGCAGGAGCGGGTGAAGCCATCAAGACTATCATCCTGAACTTCCTGACCAGATCCAGCTCGATGGCAAGGGCGAAGGCCCTGGGCAACACGCTTGCCAAGACTGCGCCGCTCCTCATGTGCGCGCTCTCGATCTGCTTCTGCTACAAGGTAGGACTCTTCAACATCGGAGCTCCGGGCCAGTACGAAGCCGGCGCGTGTATCGGACTTTACGCAGCGCTCGCATGGCAGTGCAACTGGATCGTATGCCTGCTGCTCGCGGCCATAGCCGGAGCTGTTGTCGGAGCCATCTCCGGTTTCCTCAAGGCATACCAGAACGTCAACGAAGTTATCTCGGGCATCATGCTCAACTGGATAATGCTTTACCTGACCAACATGGTCCTGTCGAGCAAGAGCGTCAAGGACCCGGCGAGCCCGTACACGCTGAAGCTCAGTATGCACGGCAAGAAGGCGCTGATCCCGAATGCGGGACTCAACACGCTCTTCGCCAACAACTCGACGGTAACGCTGGCAATTCCTCTTGCGATACTCTTTGCTATCCTGATCTGGGTCATCCTGACCAAGACGAAATTCGGATACGAGCTCAGAGCCACCGGTTTCAACAAGGAAGCGGCAAAGTACGCAGGCATGAAGGAAAAGCAGAACATCATAATTACTCTCGCTATCGGCGGAGCTCTCGCAGGAGTCGGAGCTGCATTCCTCTTCCTCACGGGATATCAGGAATGGTCGACGACACAGACTTCCGTGCCTGGCATGGGATTCAACGGCATCGCGGCTACCTTCCTCGGCGGACTGCATCCGATCGGGACGATCTTCGCATCGTTCTTCATCCAGTCCATCACGGACGGCGGAGCGCTTATCAACAAGTCGGTATATCCTTCGCAGATATCTGACCTGATCTCAGCGATCATCATCTATCTGTGCGGATTCGTACTCTTCTTCAAGTTCGCGCTCAACAACTGGATCAGAAAGAGAGAATCCAAAGAGGTCTCGAAAGTGGACGGTACAGTCATCGATGGCGCTGCGGCCAAGAAAGAAGGAGGTGACAAGTAATGGTATTATTGCTTCAATACACTATTATATTCGCCTCGGTTCTGTGCCTGGTGGCTCTCGGCGGATGCTTCTCTGAACACTCGGGCGTCATAAACCTGGGCCTTGAGGGCATCATGGTAATGGGAGCTCTCGGCGGAGCGGTGACTATGTTCCTACTCAAGCCGGGGACATCACCGTTCGTGATAGTAGTTGCGACGACTCTCGCGGCGATACTGATGGGCATGCTCTTCAGCTGCCTGCTCGCCGTTGCAAGCATCAACTTCAAGGCAGACCAGACTCTGATCGGTACCGCGATGAACCTGCTCGCCACTGCGGCAGCCAGCGTATTCGTCAGAGCGATGAACACATCGATCAACCCTGACAACGTATCGAGCTCGATACAGTACATCCAGGAGAAGAAAGCTTTCCTGAAGTACTTCGGCAAGTTTGAGTTCAGCTGGTTCATGGTCATGGCTGTGGTACTGCTGATCGTATCGTACGTGCTGCTCTACAAGACCAGATTCGGACTCAGGCTCATGGCCTGCGGTGAGAATCCACAGGCGGCGGACTCCGTCGGCATAAATGTATACAAGATGCGCTGGGCCGGCGTGCTGATCTCCGGATTCCTCGGCGGACTCGGCGGTATCGTGTACATCACGGCCGGAGTATCCGAGTGGAAGTTCGACATGGGCGTTGCGGGCTTCGGCTTCCTCGCTCTTGCCGTAATGATCTTCGGTCAGTGGAAGCCGACCAGGATCGCGGGCGCGGCCGTTCTCTTCGGACTCTTCCGTGCACTGTCGAACGTATACACCGGTATCGGATTCCTTGCAGCGATGCACATTCCGAGCACGGTCTACAACATGCTGCCTTACATCATCTCGCTGATCGTCCTGGCATTCACATCCAAGAC
>JAFRFA010000083.1:0-4045 GCA_017434585.1 Mogibacterium sp.
CGGCAATACACTCCTTCGAGTAGTCAAGCTACAGGGAAAAATAAATTGTCCACAGTATCTGAGTTGTATTGAACCACGGATCACACGGATTAAAAAGAAAGGAAACATGGTGTTTTAGCTTCTGTAAACATCATACAAGAGAAGAGATGAAGAAGAATATTGCCATTCTTGGAGCAAGCTACCATCAGATGCCGCTTATCGAGAGGGCCAAAGAGATGGGTTACTGCACTCACGTGTTCGCATGGGCTGCAGATGACGTGGGTGAAAAAGCGGCCGATCACTTCTATCCTATAAGCATCACCGAAAAGGAGGAGATCCTTGAGAAGTGCAGGGAGATAGGCATAGAAGGTATCTGCAGCATATCCTCCGATCTGGCTATGATAGCGGTCAACTATGTCGGCAACGAGCTCGGTCTGAACTGCAATACGATGGAGTGCACCGAAAAGAGCACTAACAAGCACAAGATGAGGCTCGCGTTCGAGAAGAACGGAGATCCGAGTCCTAAGAGCATACAGGTCGATGCAGACAGCGATCTGACAGGAATCGATATAAGCTATCCTGCGATCGTAAAACCGACTGACAGGAGCGGCAGCAGGGGAATATACAAGATCACCAGTAAAGAAGAGATCCCTGCAGCCGTAAAGGGAGCTCTCGAGCAAAGCCTTGAAAAGAAGGCTCTCATCGAGGAATTTGCCGAGGGCGATGAATACAGCGTCGAGTATATCTCATACAAGGGGAAGCATCACTTCCTTGCTGTGACGAAGAAATATACGACGGGTGCGCCTCATTTCATAGAGACCGGGCACCTTGAACCCGCGCCGGTATCTGATGAACTCAAGAAAAAGATACAGGCAGTGGTCGAGCATGCTCTCGACACACTTGAGATAAAGAACGGGGCATCTCATTCCGAGATCAAGATCGATGATGAGGGCAGGATCCGTATCATCGAGATCGGCGGAAGGATGGGCGGAGACTGCATAGGAAGCGACCTCGTCATGTATTCCACAGGATATGATTTTGTGAGGATGGTGATCAATGTCGCGTGCGGAGACGAACCTGACTTCACTCCTGTATGCGAGCCGTTTGCCGTCGAGAGCGTCTTCATATTCGATCAGGATGACCTGGATGAATTCAACCGGATCAAAGAAGAAGAGCCTGAGAGGATAGTGCGTGTCGTGGATCTGGACCTCGATCTTCTGGGAAGCGCGACCGACAGCTCGACAAGGGCGGGATGCTACATAATAAGACATAAGGACTGACAAAAGAACTGATAGTAATGAGTGCAGGCGGCAAAGTCAAAAAAGCAATATTCGACCTAGCGAAGAAAAACAAAGCGTTCCGGGTGGCGGGAAGAGCCGCCCGGGATGCTGTTTACCGTGCAAAGATGACGCTTGATGAGCCTTTTGCAAAAGCTGACGATAAGCTCGTGTACTTTCAGACCTTTTCAGGACGGGGGTACAGCGATTCTCCGAAGGCGATGTACGAATACATGCTGAGCGCACCTGAATATGCGGGCTACCGATTCGTATGGAGCTTCAAGGAGCCGGAGAAGTATTCGTTCCTGCTGAAAAACAGCAGGACGGAGATAGTGAAGTTCAGATCGAAGGCCGACAACAAGGCGCTGAGAAAGGCGAAGTACTGGATAGCCAACTACAGGATGCTCGATTATCAGCATCCGCGCACGGACCAGATATATGTGCAGTGCTGGCACGGCACGCCGCTCAAGAGACTGGGATACGATATTGCCGAAAGCGACAACGCTATGAACTCCATAGAGGAGATCAGAGAGAAGTACAGAACTGATGCGAAGAAGTTCAGATGGCTGCTGTCTCCGTCTCCTTTCGCGACAGATAAGTTCGCAACGGCATGGAACCTGCGCGAGACCGGACAGGAATACAAGATACTCGAAGAGGGCTATCCGAGAAACGACAGGCTTGCGAAAGCCACAGCCGCAGAGACCGAAGAGTTGAAAGAAAAACTCGGTGTTGCCGGCAGGAAAGTAATACTCTATGCACCTACCTGGAGAGACAACCAGCACGTCAGCGGCAAGGGATATACGTACAAGACGGAAGTCGACTTCGACAAGCTGAAGAGAGAGCTGGGAGAGGAATACATCATACTGTTCAGGGCGCATTATCTCGTGGCCAACAGCTTTGACTTTGCGCGCTACGAGGGATTTGTAAAGGATGTGAGTTCGTATCCGGACATCAACGACCTGTATATAGCGTCTGATATTCTCGTCACAGATTATTCTAGCGTCTTTTTCGACTGCTCCATTCTGGAGCGGCCGATCATTTTCTACATGTACGACCTTGAGCAGTACGAGGGCGAGCTGAGGGGCTTTTATCTCTCTCTCGATGAGCTGCCGGGTCCTATCGTAAGGGATGAGGGATCTCTAATAAAGGAGATAAGAGCAGCGGACGGCTGGAAGGCAAACGATACATACAAAAACTTCGTAAGGAAGTTCAATCCTTACGAAGATGGCTGTTCGTCAAAGCGCGTGCTTGCCCGGATCATAGGACAGGGCTAATCGACGAGTTTGCTTAGCTTATCAAGCAGGTCAGGCGAGTCGCCGAGATCCTCTGCAGCGTTTTCCGAAATCAGTTCTTCGGACGCTTTCTGGTAGGCATCCCAGTATTTCACGGATTCATCCCATTCGGATTTTTCGCTTTCACTGAGATCCGACGGACCTATGCCGACGGTGTCCTGTATATATTTGCCGAGAAATTCGGTAACTTTTTTTTGCCCTCTTGTATTTGTATGGCCGTGGTTGTAGTAATCCTGAGCCTCTACGAGACCGATATCATGGAAGTGTTTCTGCATGTTAAGGGTGCGGAAACCGTTCTCTTCGGCTATTTCGAGAATGCGGTTGGCGCGCAGGTTGACTTCCATCTCATCAGGATACCCATCCATCAGGACGGACGGATATTTTACGAAAAGGACGTCTATATTTTCAGATTTGCAGTAATTCATGAAGTCGACGATGATTGATTCGGTCTTTTCATCCAGCGGAACTGATTCATCCGTAAAACTGGCAGGATCCACGTTCTCGAGATAGCGTGTCCTTGCAAGGGAGTTGGTCCCTTTCAGCGGTGATGGACCCGAAACTTCAAGTCTCAGCCTGTCCGGAAGATCCCTGATGCAGTTAGGAACGTTGTTGTGGTATTTGATGAACGGGAAAAGAAAGCTTGGAGTGCTCGCTCTGTCAACTATACTGCTGAGGTATTCAGCCGTTTCGACTTTTTCTTTTGAATCGGCCGTGTGGCTCATGACTATGGACAGCTGGTTGTTTCTGGTCTCGATCAGCTCACGGTCGTAGCCGCCCCCGAAGACATCGACTACTACCAGTTTCGGTTTCTGGGTATTCATAGCATCTTTGACTGCAGGCTTCCACATGGTGCATGTCGAACCTCCGATAGCATAAGGGAACGACGTGAAACCATACTTTTCGTACGCATATCCGGATGAGAAGTCGGAATATGTAGCACTCGAACCTACCAGCAGCACATCGATGCTGTTTTTTGGCTCCTTGTGGAAGTTGATTATCCTGATCTCATCATAACTGAACGGGATGCACATGAACTTCTGCATGAACCATACCGAGAAGAGGATCGCGGCGACCATGAGGATCACTGCAGCAGTTCGTCTGCCATATGGTGTTCTTTCAGTATTGAGTTGTTTCTTTGCGGGTTCACTCATTGCAGTTTGTTATGTTTATTATAAATATATTATGAAATCCGTCCTTAATGGTCAGAACTGCATATATATGAAGTCTGCAGGATCCGCCATCGGTCCGTAGACACCGACTATCAGTATACATATGAACAGAAGGAAAAGCGCTGCCCACTGTATAAATCCGTTGTGCTTTACGATGATCTCGGCAGGCGTATCCACCGATTCCTTTTCCATCCTGATGCTGAAGTACAGAAGCACGAGCGTGCAGACCAGCACAGCCGCGTATTCCGGTTTGCTCAGACCGAGAGTTCTGACCTGCTCCATGAACGTCGGGATCGACTGGTCCGTCAGCGTCAGCCATATCATCTGA
>JAFRFA010000014.1:0-6148 GCA_017434585.1 Mogibacterium sp.
CCGCTTGCCGAAGCATGCGACAGCGAATGCGTCACGCCGCTGCCGTCGCCTATCATGTACAGGCCCTTGTGCCTCGTCTCGAGATGCTCGTTGAGGCTGACCTCCATGTTGTAGAACTTGACCTCGACACCGTATAACAGGGTATCATCATTGGCCGTTCCCGGAGCGATCCTGTCGAGAGCATATATCATTTCGATTATTCCGTCGAGTATGCGCTTTGGCAGAACGAGCGAGAGGTCGCCCGGCTCCGCCTTGAGAGTCGGCGTGACAAAGCTCGATGACAGCCTCTTATAGTTGGTCCTGCGGCCCCTGATGAGGTCTCCGAACCTCTGGACGATGACTCCTCCTCCGAGCATGTTCGAAAGTCTCGCGATGCTCTCGCCGTAACCGTTGCTGTCCTTGAACGGCACCGAGAAGTGCTTGGACACGAGCAGCGCGAAATTGGTCATGTCGGTCTGCTTTGCCGGATCCTCATAACTGTGGCCGTTGACGGTCACGATGCCGTTGGTGTTCTCGTTGACCACGGAGCCCTTCGGATTCATGCAGAAAGTCCTGACCTTGTCTTCGAACTTCTCCGTCCTGTAAACGATCTTGCTCTCGTACAGCTCATCGGTGATGTGCGAGAAGAGCACCGCCGGAAGCTCGACCCTGACGCCGATATCCACGCGGTTCGACTCGGTCTCTATGCCGAGCTCATCGCATACGGTCTCCATCCATTTGCTGCCGCTCCTGCCGACCGAGACTATGCACTTGCTGCATGTATACTCGCCGCCGTCAGTCACGATCCTGTACCCGCCGTCGGTCAGCCCCATAGACTTTACAGGCGTGCGGAACCTGAAATCGACCTTGTCCTTCAGTTCAGCGTAAAGATTCTCGAGCACGATATAGTTGATGTCCGTTCCGAGATGTCTTACCGAAGCGTCAAGAAGCTGCAGCTTGTTCTGAAGGCAGATCTTCTTGAAGGTCGAGTTGGCCGTGGTATACAGCTTCGTTCCTTCGCCGCCGTGCGACATGTTTATGCTGTCGACATACTCCATGAGGCGGATGGCCTCTTCCTTGCCTATATATTCATAGAGAGTCCCGCCGAAATCATTCGTAATATTGTACTTTCCGTCGGAGAAAGCTCCCGCGCCGCCGAATCCGCTCATGATCGAGCAGTTCTCACAGCCGATGCATGTCTTGATCTTCTCTCCGTCGATCGGGCACTTTCTTTTATGCAGTTCGTTGCCGGCTTCGAAGACCGCCACTTTGAGTCCGCGGCCCTCCTTTGTCAGTTCGTAGGCCGCATATATGCCTCCCGGACCGGCTCCGATAATGATCACATCATAATCCATGGTTTCCTCCCTCGTTCTTACCCTTTGTTTCAAGTCCCTTTTTAAAGCATTATCTCACTCTTTGCCTTGCTTTCGGCTATCATCTCGTTCAGTCTTCTGGCCGGATGATAAAGCGCCAGACCGAAGGCTACCGCGAACACGAAGAAGAGCATAAGCACTCCGAGGCACCTCCAGTAGGTGTCGTTGTACATGCCGCATATGCATTCGCGCATCGCGTCCATCGAGTAGCGGAAAGGCATGAGCGGATATATCACCTTGAACGGCTCCGGCAGCACTTCGACCGGGTATGTCCCTCCCGATCCGGCTACCTGGAGCACCAGTACGATAACCCCTGCTCCGAGCCCTATGTTGTCGAGGGCAAATACCAGAGCGTAATTGATCATCGTAAATACTATACCATTGATCACGGCAATAAGCACGAATCTTATCGGATCTAGGCACTGGATTCTCACATACAGCAGGTCGCCTAGAGAGACTATGAGTCCCTGAGCGACTCCTACCAGCAGGTAGAGACCGTACCTTCCGAAGTACCACTCCGTCAGCTTCAGATTTTGAAGATCGTCCCTCTTTTTGATCTTTACCTTTATCAGGACGGCTGTCAGCAGGGCGCCGACCCACTGCGCCAGTACCGTGTAGAACGGAGCCATCGCAGAACCGTATGTCTCTACAGGCCAGATGACCTTCGTATCCATCTTTATAGGATTCGCAAGATATTCTGCTACCGCGGCCTCGTTGTTCGAGAGCAGCCCGCTGAGTCGGCGGATCAGCTCGTTGCCAGCAGCGTTCGACAGAAGTCCCGCCACGGCGTCAGAGCCGTCCTTTACCGACTTCAGCGTCGCGGTCGTGCTGTTGATGCTGCTGCGCAGTTTGCCCAGAGACGAATCATAGCCCGACATGAGATCCGCCATTTTGCCGAGATCGCTGTTTGCCGTTTTGAGAGAGGTCCTGTAGGATGCCATGGCCTTTCTCGTAGTATCGAGAGCGTCCGCCAGTGTCGATCTTATGTCTGCCTGTATCTGTCTGCGTATCTCTTCTGTCAGTTTGCTGGCGGCGTCTATGTCCTTCACGAGCTTGTCGAGCGCATCGTTTCTCTCCTGTTTGGTCATGTTGACATCGAGAGCCGCAAGATCGTCCGAGATATCTCCGAGCTTGTTCGCGAGCTGTGAGAACTCCGATGCAAGCACCGTATATCCGGCCGCTCTCAGCGCCTTCGCGTGCTCCTGCGCATCCTTCTGCAGCGAATCGACCTCTCTCATGTGTCTGTCTCTGTCAGTCAGCACATACAGTCTGAAGGCCGCTTCGTCAGCCCCCTGTACTCTTTCTATGACTGTCTTCAGAGAAGCGAGTGTGTTCGATGTCTTATCGGCATGTTTTGCGGCATCGTCTCTCACCTTCGTATCGCTCTGCTTCGGCAGTTTCTTTTCGGCCGAATCGAGTATCGCGTCATTTGCATCGAGCACCTCCTGAGCGCTGCCTATCATGGCGTCAGATGCATCCAGAAGGCTGTCCGCTGAATCCGTAAGGGCTCCCGCAGATTCAGAGAGAGCTATCGCGCCGTTCACATCGCTGCTGAGTTCCTCCGCCCTGCGGGACAGGTCGGAAAGCACCTCCGCAGGATCATATCCGCCCGCCTCCGCAACGGAAGCCGCACCGGTGACGTATGACGTCAGCGTCTCGACGAAGGCCGCGTTGACCTGCTCCTTGAGAGCCGTCTGCGCCTTGCCGGTGATCTTCGGCGCTATGGCGTTCTTTTTTTCGTTCTCGTAATACTTTATCTTCGGATTGATGAGGCTCCCCTGGATGAAACTCAGCGCGTCCTCGCTGAATTCCTCCGGTATTACTATGGCTGCGTAATAGGTTCCCGCGTAAACGCCCTCTTTTGCCTCTTCCTCGCTGTCGACAAAGTTCCATCCGATGGCGTCATTAGCCTCTAAGGCCTCGACTATCTTATCTCCGACATTGATCTCAAGGCCAGACGCACCGGTCCCTCTGTCCTCGTTGGCGACCGCGACCGCTATGCGCCCTGTCGCATCGGACTCGTATGGAGACCAGTTCGAGAATATATTGAACCACGCATAAAGGCACGGGACTATGCAGAGTCCCAGCACGGTGATTATGGCCACCACGCTGCCGGTTATTTTGCGCAGATCATGTTTCATTATGTTGAGGATGTTCTTCATTTCTCATCCTCTCTTTCCGGCTTTACCGTCCGCTCAACGACCTTGTTGTACGGTCTTCCGGTATATCCCGATCTTACAAGTTCCGCGACGTGCTCGTGTATCCTGTTATGGACCTCAGCGGAGTCAGGTATGAGTACGCCGAAGTCCGCCTCTTTTTCGGTCACGTCCTCGAGGGTCTTTCTCAGGGAATCGTCAATGAATTCTATGCTGATCAGATAGGTGCAGATAGCGAACATGCAAAGCACCCAGATGATCAGGAACACCACCCTGTCGCTGTCAGTAAGCAGCCGTATGATGATCAGTATTACCGGGAGCAGTCCAAGCAGGATCAGACCGACCCTGATCCTCTTCTTGTTGTTCGCGTGCATCGCCTCCCCTCTTTCGAGGAGGCGTTCGTACAATTCTACGTAATGGCGGTCCTGCTCAGACATCACAGCACCTCCGTTTCTTCGATCTTCTCGGACACGAATTCGTTCATCGCTATGAACGGCTTTCTGACGAAGAGTCCGATCGCAAGGGCCAGCACTCCGAAGATGAGCAGCTCGCCCAGATATTTCACGAACGCGTTTCCGTATGTCCCGCACAGAGCTTCTCTCATGGCGTTGATCGCATACGGGAACGGGAAGAATTTATATATCTTTCCGAATACCGGCGGCAGTATCTCTATAGGATACGAGCCGCTCGATCCGGCTATCTGTACGACCATGACCACGACGACCATAGCCTTTCCTATATCGCCGAACGACAGCGTCAGCGCATATATCAGCATCACGAAGACAAGGCTTGCCACTGCCGCCGACAGCCACATCAGCCACGGATGCACCGGTTCGCAGTGCAGAAGGAATATATCGCCCGCCACGATGACGGCCGCCTGCGCCTGGCCGATGAGGAAGAACAGCAGGAAGCGTCCGAAGAACGCCTCCGCTTCGGTAGCATCAGGATATTTTTTTCTGTCTATGTGTGTCTTCAGTATGGATACGAGTATTACTCCGCCGACCCATACGGCGAGTATCGAATAGAACGGCGCCATCGCGGCTCCGTACGAAGCGACAGAGTAGACTTCTTCGACCTCGACATCAACAAGGGCTGAGAAGAACTTTGCGTACTGTTCCGGATCACCTCCGAGAAGCGTGATGAGGACATCCAGTTTGTCACTGTCTGCCGCAGCCTCGACTTTCCCGATCAGCTTGTCTATATCGTCCGCAGAGGCTCTGAACAGCTTCTGCATCTGCAGCAGCGTTGTATCGAGAGCAGCTACGGTGCCTTCGGCGTTGCTGACGACAGGATCGATGCTGCCCAGCATCGCATTTATGTTTTTTGTGAGCGGAACGAGCTGGTCGAGGGCCGTGTCCATAGACTTTATCATGGAGTCCAGAGCCTCCGACAGCGCGTTGTCATTGAGTTTTTTTATCGTTTCGAGCACCTCGATAGCTTTGTCTGCATCAGGTATGGATTCTATGAGCCTGTCGCTTTCGGAGATCATGGTATCCAGAGCGCTCTTGACGGTCTCTGCCGCTGCCGAATCCGTCTGATCCGGGAACAGGGCTTTCATATCTTCGAGATCCGCCTTGAGCTGGTCGGCTCTTTCCTTTGCATCTTCCTCTAGCCTCTTCTTTTCAGGTCCTGTTGCCTCCTCGAGCTGCCTGAGGACTTCTTCGAGAGTGTTTATCTCGTTCGTCAGCTGCCTCTGCTTCGCTTCGAGCGCGGTCCGCAGCGCCTCAAGGCTCTTCTTTGCCTGTGCGAGGTCTGCCTCTGCTTTGGCTGCCGAGGCTTTTGCCGAAGATCTTGTCGAGGCGAGTTTCTTTCCGGTATCGCTCAGGCCTGCTCTGACAGCGGCGCTGTTTCCGGTAAATGATGTGATAGCCGAGTCGTATGATCTGAGAGTATCCCTCAGCCTTTTCAGCTGGTCAAGAACGCTGTCGACGGTGTCCCCTTTCTTAAGCGTGTCCGCCGCTTCGTTGGTCTCGTCAAAGATAAGGCCGAACACGGTCTCGAGATACTTCGTCTTGATGGATTCCTGGACGTTGCCTGCGGCTGTCTCGCAGATCTTGGCGGCGACTGCGTTTTTCTTCGTGTTTTCGTAGAATGTTATAGGCGCGTTCTGATCGAGCAGAGCCTGCTCGAAATTGTACATGTTATATGTGAAGTTGTTTTCGAATACTATGGCAGCGTAATACCTGCCGGACTCGACTCCGTCTATGGCCTCTTCGGCGCTGTCCGGGAACTGCCAGCCTATCTTGTCACTCTGCCTCAGGTCGTCGAAGACCTCTTCCGCCATGTTCACATGGGTCCCGTCCTCAAGATCGATGCCCGGATCCTTTGATGCCACCGCGATAGGGATGCTGCCCGTGTTGGCGTACGGATTCCCGTTGGCATATATGTTGACCCAGGCGTAAAGAGCCGGAAGGAAAGAAATGGCCACGATAATAGCCAACGCAAAAAAGCGCCGGCCAATCGACTTTATATCATCCCTGAATATGCTCAGGACTGTCTTCACGATTCCTCCCGAAATACAAACGGCTTTACCATTACAGCAAAGCCGTAAATTACTGGACTTATTCTATCATAAATGAATGTTGAGAATCTTACTTTTTGGCTCAGATACGGTGCTTCTTTTTGGAGGCTCTGATACGG
>JAFRFA010000084.1:0-11736 GCA_017434585.1 Mogibacterium sp.
ATCGATGATGGCCCCTACGTTGCTGCTCAGCGTATCCTCATCCACCCGCACCTTGCCTCCGATGACCTGCGTATCGTTTATGCCGGCCGCCAGTATGATGATGATATTGGTGCCTTTCGGCACGCGGCCTCTGCATTCTCTTTCGAGCCTCTCGAGCACTTCGCCCGTGGTCTGGCCCGGGACTCCCATATTAAAGACATGGCAGCTCAGGCCTGAGCTGTCATTTGCGAGCACGAGCTTGAGGCGGTTTGTCCACCCCCCAAGCTCGAGATCTTTCTGTCCGTATGTGATGCTGTCACCGAAAATAAGTATTTTGTTTCTCAATAGAGTTTCCTTTCCATGACTCTGCCTTCGCTGACGCTCGGCAATCGTCAGGACAATACCTCTAACGGCTCGTGCACTGCCGCTCTGACTTCGTCATAGACTCGTCAGTCGCGGGTGCACTGCGTAAAGGTATTTCCATGACTCTGCCTTCGCTGACGCTCGGCAATCGTCAGGACAATACCTCTACCAACCGCCGCCTCCGCCGCCGCCGATTCCGCCGCCTGAGAAGCCGCCGCCTGAGAAGCCGCCGCCTCCGGTCCAGCTGCCGCCTCCGCCGCCGGACCATCCTCCGCCGCTGCCGCCGGAAGGAGCTGATGGCATTACGATGTGGTTTCCGACGCTTGCGCTGCAGTCGCCCATCATGCGTCCCATCATGTAGTAGTCGAAGGAGTTCATAGTCCTGACTCCGCGGTACCAGTTAGGTGTGACGATCGGTATATTCTCAAAGTTTTTGATCCACTTGTTGCTCAGGCCGAACACGTAAGCGTAAGGCATGATGTGGTAGAAGTATTCCGGATCCTGTTCGACCAGCTCGTTCAGCTTGTCGAGCTCTGCCGTCCTTATGAAGTCCCTGAATCCGAGTATCCTTCCGAGAAGGTCTGTGTATTTGTCCGTCTTCGCTATGGCGATGACCGAGAAGAACATGCTGACAAGCGTTCCCAGGGTCAGATAGAGCACCATGGCAAGCGCTTTCGGCGGCGAGAGAAGCGAAAGCGCATCGCTCCCTACCGGCAGTATGCCGACGCCGATGGAGTAGAACCATATCGCGCCGATGCACTTGAGCACAGTCTTGACCTTCGACGTGGAGCGGATGTTGTCGTATACGGACCACATCAGCCATAACGCCACACCGAGGTGCAGAGCCGGCCAGACGATGGACTCCATGCCCAGGTCCTCGCCGTTCAGCGAAGCCCATGACACGAAAGCGACAGACGGCATGAGCGCAGCGATGGCGCATCCCCATCTTGCCATGACCGAATCCGGTCTCACGATGGATCTCGATCCCATGAACATCCTGTTGAGCTGCTCTCTCGACTGCTGGTATTTCGTTCCGAAAGAGACTCCCAGCTCGTCGCTGAACGCCTCTGTCTTGCCGTTGTGGAAGATGCCCTTGTACATAGTGCGCACATACGGAGGCACCTCGTCCCCCGGGGTCTCTACAGCGATGAATTTGAAGCGCTTGCGGTCTATCTCCTCGATCTGGAGGTATCCTCTGTCTGCGAGGAATACTATAGTCGAGATAACGTCCTGCTTGTCGACCTTTCCGTCGACGAGGTAGCCGATCTCTCCCGGAGTCAGATCGTCCGGAGGATAGAACTCGAGCGTCTTTACCATGTGCTTGTCTCTGCCGAAGAGGAACCACAGGATCGCGGCTCCGATAGGGCCGAGGACGAAGAGCAGTATGGCGACCGGTCCGACCTTGCCGAACTCAGGCGCGCCTACCCAGTAGCCCTGAGGAAGCGGCAGCTCGACCGTGACGCCGTGATGAGCAGGCAGGTTCTCTGCCTTTACCGTGATGGTCGTGCCGTCATCGCCCGTCTCCATCACGACCTCATCCTCGTTGCCTTCCGCGCCGTAAGGGCCGGAGTATACATTGGCCTTGCTGAGATCTGCTTCTTTCGGGAGATGTATGACGCACTCGCTGCTTTCGATGCCGGTCTCCCAGTCAGCCGGGATAAGGTTCACAAGCAGCATGTCCTTTTCATCGTTCTCATCCTCGAACATCGCTATATTGTAGTAGATGTCGTAAGGCTGCTCACCGGTCAGCACATAATTCGCGCTTCCGATCCTTATGACCTCGAAGCCGTTCTGCGAATAGATCTCGTAGTCATAGTCCGGGATCTTTATCTTTGTGATCTTCTGGCCTTCCTTCGGCAGGTATCTGTATATGCCGTGATGAGGCGTCACATAGTACATGTTGATGAACTCGTGGAAGACGTAGGAGTTGTCCTCCGAGACATCCACCTCGACATCGTAATTCAGCGTGTTCATCGTGTTGTCGTCGGCCGAGACAGGCTCGGCTGCGAACGGCATCATCATGAGCACGACCGCCAGTATGCCGGCCAGCGCCGCCGTCTTCACGGCAAATCTGTTTTTCTTATTGTTTACGATCATGATGATCCTCCAAAAAAGGGATTGCGTTCTAAAGTCCTTCGTCGAAGTCTTCAGTATGCATCTTCGGGAAGTTGAAGAGTTCGGCCACTAAACTGGTCGGGAAGCTCTCTACCAGGTTGTTATAGTCTCTGATGACTGCCGCATGATATTTCTTTGCGTTGTCTATGTCTTTAGGATCACCTGCCTCCTCGTACTTCCTGAGCTCGACCTCCGCAAGTTCGATGCGGTTCTTGGCTTTCGTCAGTGAATTTGCCGAGAGGGCGATAAAGCCTACTACCAACGCTATGGCTACGCATATTACTACTAACATGTCTTTTCCTTTCTTCGGATGGATATAAGTTCTGACAGGTATTTTATCATAAAACGGCTGCAACAAAAACGGGGCAAAGCCCCGATAATTGTCCTGAGGACGACATCACGCGTTGCGTCCGCAGCAGTTCTTGTATTTCTTGCCGGAGCCGCACGGACACGGATCGTTCCTGCCCACCTTAGGCATGTCGCGTCTTACGGTCTCCTGCTTTCCTGTCTTGTCCGCCTTAGGAGCGGCTGAAGGCATCGCGCCTCTGCCTCCGCCCTGCTGTGCCGCCGTGTCGTCTCTGTATTCGTCCTTGGACGCCGATGTCCTTCCGCTGACGACATTGCGCCTCTCGGTATTCGTCGTGACTGTCACGTTGTAGCAGTATCTGACGGTCTCTTCGCGGATATCCGCGACCATCTCCTCGAACATCGCGAAGCCTTCCTGGGCGTAAGCCACAGCCGGGTCCTGCTGTCCGAGTCCGCGGAGTCCGATACCGTCCTTCAGCTGATCCATCGCATCGATGTGATCCATCCAGCGGTTGTCGACCACGCGGAGCATGATCATGCGCTCGACTTCCCTCATCTGCTCGCTGCCGATCTCGGCTTCCTTCTCTTCGTAGAGCTGATCGAAGATCTCCTTGAGGTCGTCTCTGAGCTTCTGCTCGTCGAGGCCGTTCACGTAATCCTCGTCCGGGGTGAAGCGCCCCTTGAAGTTCGGCGTGATCTGTTCGAGGGCATCGGTGATCCTCGAAAGTTCCCATTCTTCAGGGAATTTGGATTCGAGCACGACAGGATCGACTATGCCGTCGATGATCTCGTAGGTCATGTCCCTGATGTATCCGGACACGTCCTCTCCGTCGAGCACCATGCGCCTCTGATCGTATATGATCTCGCGCTGCTTGTTCATTACGTTGTCGTACTGGAGGACGTATTTACGGATGCCGAAGTTCTTGCCCTCGACCTTTTTCTGCGCGCTCTCGATGGATCTCGAAAGCATCCCGGCCTCGAGCGGCGAATCCTCGTCGACTCCTATCCTCTCGAGCATGCCCTTCATCCTGTCTCCGCCGAAGAGCCTCATCAGGTCGTCTTCGAGCGAGATATAGAACTGTGTCTCGCCCGGGTCGCCCTGACGTCCGGAACGTCCTCTGAGCTGGTTGTCGATACGTCTGGACTCGTGTCTTTCGGTACCTATGATGCAGAGTCCGCCGAGTTCGACGACCTTCGCCTGCTCGGAAGCTCTTTCTTCCTTTATCTGTTCGTGCAGCTCGCGGAATCTCTCCCTCGCCGCATTCATCTCAGGATCGTCTGATTTTTCGAAGCCCGTCGCGAACGAGATCTGCTCAGGAGTGAACTCCTCTTTTGCCATCTGCTTCTTCGCTTCGAACTCAGGGTTTCCGCCCAGTATGATATCCGTACCGCGGCCGGCCATGTTGGTAGCGATGGTCACGGCTCCGAGACGTCCCGCCTCGGCTACTATCCCGGCCTCCTGCTCGTGGTGCTTGGCGTTCAGCACGTTATGCTTTATGCCGCGCTTTTTGAGCATGCCCGAGATCAGCTCGGATATCTCGATGGATATGGTGCCGACCAGCACAGGCTGACCTGTCTCGTGGGCCTCTGCGACCCTGTTGACTATGGCCTTGTACTTGGCAGGCTGGTGGCCGTATACCGAGTCGTCGAGGTCCTGTCTGACGACAGGCCTGTTGGTCGGTATGACGACTACGTCCATGTTGTATATGTCCCTGAACTCGTCTTCTTCGGTCTTGGCCGTACCGGTCATTCCGGCCAGCTTGTTGTACATCCTGAAGTAGTTCTGCAGAGTTATGGTAGCGAGAGTCTTGGACTCGGATCTGACCTTGACGCCTTCCTTTGCCTCGATGGCCTGGTGGAGCCCGTTGCTGAACCTTCTGCCGTACATCAGACGTCCGGTGAACTCATCGACGATCAGTATCTCTCCGTCCTTGACGATGTAGTCGACGTCCCTCTTCATGAGGTAGTTCGCGCGCAGGGCCTGCTGGACGTAGTGGTTGAGCTCCATGTTGTCAGGATCGGAGAAGTTGTCGATCTTGAAGTAGTCCTCGCAGAGCTTCACGCCCTCGTCCGTCAGTGCGACCTGATTGTCCTTCTCTTCTACCTTGTAATCTCTTTCTTCGGTCAGCGTCTTTACGAAGGTGTTGGCGCTCTTGTACATCGAGCTAGAGTCTATGCCCCTGCCCGATATGATGAGCGGCGTCCTCGCCTCATCGATGAGGATCGAGTCGACCTCGTCGACGATCGCGTAGTTGAGCTCTCTCTGCGTGAGCTGCTCCTTGTACGTGACCATGTTGTCTCTCAGGTAGTCGAAGCCGAACTCGTTGTTTGTGCCGTATGTGATGTCGGCCATGTACTGCTCGTGCCTCGCCGGGCCCTCGACCGCGTGTATCACGCAGCCGACCTTCAGTCCGAGGAAGGTATAGAGCTTGCCCATCCACTCGGCGTCACGCTTTGCCAGATAATCGTTGACCGTGACCACGTGGACTCCGTGCCCGTCAAGTGCGTTGAGGTAGGCAGGCAGAGTTGCCACGAGCGTCTTACCTTCACCTGTCTTCATCTCGGCGATGCGCCCCTGATGCAGGACGACTCCTCCGATGAGCTGCACTCTGAAGTGCTTCATGCCCAGGCTTCTCCACGCGCCCTCGCGGCATACCGCAAAGGCTTCAGGCAGGATGTCGTCGAGGGTCTCTCCCTCAGCCAGCCTGTCTTTGAACTCCTGCGTCTTCGCCCTGAGCTCATCATCCGACAGCTGCTGCATCGCCTCGTCGTAGGACTCGATGATGTCGACTGTTTTTTCGATTTTTCTTACTTCTTTGGCATTAAGATCTCCGAAGATCTTTTCCATTAAACTCATTTGCGTATTTCCTTTCCTGCGGCCAGGGGGTCAGACCCCGTGGCCAGTTGTTACTGCCGCGGTTCTTCGTCCGGTCTGTCTTCGACTTTTATTCGCGTCATGAGAGCGCGTCTCGCATCAGCCTTTGTGACTCTTACGCGGAATATTTTGTGCTTCGACTCGTAAACAAAGCTGTCTCCTGTCTTCGGCAGCCTGTCGAGCTCTATCATCACCCATCCGTTGACAGTGGTGGCGTCGGCCTCTATCTCTTCATCAAAGAGCTCGAAGAAGTCCTCGAGGTTGGCCCCGCCCGCGACCATGTATGTGTCCTTGCCGGCAGGTCTGACGTCCCTCGATGTCACCGCATCGTGCTCATCGTAGATGTCTCCGACGATCTCCTCGATGATGTCCTCGAGAGTCACAAGGCCGGTGGTGCCGCCGTACTCATCGACGACTATAGCGATATGCGTCCTCTTGGCCTGCATCTTCTTGAGCAGGACAGCAGCCTTCAGTGTCTCGGCCACGTACGCGACCGGCTTGATGATCTTTTCGGTGTCCTTGATGGTCTTCACATTGTTGTTGTAAAGATCCTTCTGGTTGATGACGCCGATGATGTTGTCGAGGTCGTCCTCGTATACAGGCAGCCTCGAAAGGCCGGACTCCCTGAAGACCTGCTTGATCTCGGAGACCGGCGTCCCTCTTTCGACCGCGACGATATCCACCCTCGGCGTGAGTATGTCTATGGCTTCGATATCGTTGAACTCGATCGCGTTCGTGATGAGCTCGCTCTGCTCTTCGCCTATGGCTCCGTCCGCCTCGGCCTCTTCGACTATGGTCAGGAGCTCATCCTCGGAGAACTCAGGCTCTTCCTTCTTGCCGACAGCCTTCTTGATCAGGACCTTCAGTCCGTTGAAGATGAATGTCAGCGGCGTCAGTATCGTTATGAGCACCCTGACGAAAGGCGTCAGAAAGAGTGCGACCTCTTCGGCGTACTCCCTGGCGATTATCTTCGGCGATATCTCTCCGAGCACCAGAACGAGGAACGTGACCATTACGGTAGCGACCGTAGGACCTATCTTCTGGCCCCAGGTCATGATGCCGTAGACCGTGGCAACGCTCGTCATCGTTATGTTGGATATGGTATTGCCGACCAGGACAGCCGTGATGAGCCTGTCGAAGTCCTCTGCAAGCGCAAGAGCATGGGCGGCCCTCTTATTGTCGTCGGCCGCCATGTTCTTGAGTTTGATCTTGTTTACCGAGCTGAATGCAGTCTCCGTAGCCGAAAAGAATGTCGAACAGAGAGTCAGTATTATTATTGCTGCCAGATATACGTTCAATTATTCGACTTCCCTTCCTATGATGGCCCAGTCGATCATCGTATCTACCTCAGGCATCTCATAGTTGTCGCTGTCGTAGGTCAGATACGCCTTGGCTGTGTATGTGCCTATGGCCGAGGCCTTGTTGTCTCTGTACCTTACCGCGATGGATTCAGGCAGGCCCTTCAGCACGATGCTCTTCTCAGTGCCGTCGTATCTGAACGGCTTCTCGTAAGTCCAGTGCGTGCCGGAAGTATCGTACGTCGCCTTTCTGATCCTCCATCTCAGATCAGGTATGGTGTCGGCCTCGCAGTTCCTTGTATCGTAGACCAGTTTTGCCCTTGCGATGTAGGTGCCGGCGCCGGCCTTGACGTTGTCTGTGTATACCACATCCACATCATCAGGCACTCCGATAAGACTTACAGCCTTCAGCTTGTCGTCGAACACGAAGCCCGCGTCCTCGTCGTAATCCCAGACGACCTCGGATGTGTCGATCTTCTTCTTCTGGATCCTCCATCTCAGAGCAGGCATGATCGGCTCTTCGAAGTTCTCTTTGTTCTGGTATCTGAGGAATACCTCGGCGGTGTAGCTGCCGGCTTCCATTCCTCTGTTGCCTCTGTAGGATTCGACCTTGACGCCTTCAGGCAGTCCCGTGACTCTGACGGTCTTTTCCCTGCCGTCATACTCGATGTCATCATCGTATGTCCAGTGCGCCTGAGACATGTCGTATCTCGCCTTGTTGATCTGCCACCAGCATCCGCTGACAGGCTTCGGAGTCTCGTAGTTGCGAGGATCCTTCACTTCGATCATGGCCATAGCCTCGTGCTCGCCCGCGTCGGTACCCGTGTTGTCGGAATATGTCACCTCAACGATATCCGGCAGGCCGGTGAGCTCAACGGTCTTCTCTTCTCCGTCATAGATGAAGGCTTCTTCGTAATCCCATCTGACGCGCGACATGTCGACTCTGGCCTTTACGATCTCCCATCTGAACTTCGGCAGCACGAGCTCGTTGTAGTTCTCGGCATTGTCTATGCTGATGAGTTTGGCGCTCGCGTAATAGACTCCGACCTGATCGGCCGAGTTGTTGTCGTAGATGACGTAGAATCCGTCAGGCACGCCCATGAGCCTGAGTTCCGGCTTGATGCCGCGCAGCTTGTCGAAGAGTCCGACCTCGGTCGTCGTCTTGGCTATGGATACTGTCTTGGTCTCTCCGTCATATACGAACGGACGGCTGTAATCCCAGTGAATCTTCGATATATCGATATCTATGTCCGCAGGAGCGATGTGCCATCTGCATCCGCTGAAGCTCGGCTCGTAGTAGTTGTTCTCATCGTATTCGAACTCTACCGAAGCCTCGTAGTCTCCGGCATTGACTCCGGTATTGCCGCTGTATACAGGCGTCAGGCCGTCAGGAAGTCCTCTCAGCTTGATGGACTTGGTGGTTCCGTCATAGACGATCCTGTCCTCCGCGTACCACGCAGCGCCGGACATGTCGAATACAGCTTTTCTGATCTTCCAGCTGCAGTCTCTCATAACAGGGACGTTGTAGTTGTCCGTGTCGCAGAGGAAGCCGACCGATGCGGTATATGAACCGGCATCGACAGCGGTGTTTCCCCCGTACAGAGGAACGACTCCCTCCGGAAGGCCGGTGACGTATATGCCCTTCTCGGTCCCGTCGTAGACGAATTCGAATTCGCCTTCCCATCTCGCCTCGGACATGTCGTAGTCGGCCTTTTCGATCGACCAGACGCAGTCCCTGATGAACGGGACGTTGTAGTTGTCCGGTCTCAGCGGCATAAGCTCGGCGTGGGCGGTATATGTTCCCGTTTCCGTAGCGTTGTTGCTGCTGTAGCTCGCCTCGAGCTGATCCGGCAGGTTCATGAGCTCGACCGTCTTGACCGTTCCGTCATACACGAAGCTCTGGGAGTAGTTCCAGGACACCCTGCGTATGTCGATGTCCGCCTTGCCTATCATCCAGGTGCAGTACATCTCGTCAGGAGTGCGGTAGTTCTCGCTCTCGCTGCTGAACCTCGCGACCGCGGTATAAGTGCCCGCATCTATGGCCGTGTTATCCTCGTACTCCACCTTGATCCCCACAGGCAGCCCTATGAGCTCGACTCTCTTGGATGAGCCGTCGTATGTGATTTTCTCTTTGTAATCCCATTCGACGCCGCTCATGTCGTATTTGAGCTGCTCTATCCTCCACGGTATGGAGATGGAGTCAGGCGTCTCGTAGTTCTTGTCGTATGCCTCAAACGACGCGGTAGCGAGATAGTCTCCCGCGGACGTTCCTGTATTGCCCTTGTAGGACACTCCGAGGCCTTCAGGCAGGTTCTTCACGGTGACGGTCTTTGCCGTACCGTCATATGTGTACATGCCTTCTCTGTAATCCCAGTAGGTGCCGCTGAGATCGTACTCCGCACGCACGATCTCCCAGTCGCAGTCGCTGACCGAAGGGACGTTGTAGTTGGCCGGATCAGATACTATGAGTTCCGCACTCGCGGTATACTTGCCCACTTCTTTTGCCTCGTTGCCGTAGTAGAGCGCAGAAACGCCGATCGGCAGATGCTCGAGCACTACATTCTGGACGCTGCCGTTGAATGTCTTGCTGGTGTTGTAGTCCCATCTTACCGCCGACATCTCGTAATCCGCCTTGACGATCCTCCAGCTGCAGCCGGCCACGGAAGGCTTGTTGTAGTTCTCAGGATCGTAAGGGATGAGGTCCGCCTCAGCCTCGTACGAGCCCGTATTGACAGCGGTGTTGCCGCTGTATACAGGTCTGACGCCTTCCGGCAGTCCTCTGAGTGTGATCTCCTGCATGCTGCCGGTGTATGTGAGTTCGCCCTCGTAGTTCCAGGCTGCGGACGACAGATCGTAGTCGGCCTTTGAGATCGTCCATTCGAGATCCGGCATCTCAGGGACGTTGTAGTTGTGCTCATCAGACACTGTAAACGTGACCGAAGCGTGATAGTCTCCGGAATTCGTGGCCGTGTTGCCCCTGTAGTGAGCGGTCACGCCCTCAGGGAGCCCCTTGATGACGACCTTGTGCTCTTCGCCGTCATATACGTAAGGCTTCTCGTAATCCCAGCGCGCGTGGCTCATGTCGTAGTCGCCGCGCTCGATCCTCCAGGTGAGGTTCTCGAGCCTCCCCTTGATGAGGTTGTCGGCATCATCAGGGATGATCTCGGCCGCCGCCACATATGTGCCGGCCTGCGTTGCCCACGCGTTGCTGTATTCCACTTTCGTTCCGACAGGGACATCGTTCACGAATACCCTCTTTTCGGATCCGTCATATACGAACGCCTTGTCATAATCCCAGCTGATGTTCGAAAGATCCAGAGGGGATTTCTCGATCACCCAGTGGCATGTGGCTACTTCAGGCTTCTCGTAGTTCTTCTCGTCGTATGCGAGTATGGCCTTTGCCGTGTACTCGCCCGCATCGACAGCGGTGCTGTCGACATATACAGGGACGACTCCGTCAGGAAGCCCCGTCAGCCTCAGGCTCTCGCCCTTGACCTCGCCGTCGTAGGAGTATTCTCTCTCTCCCTGCCATTTGGCTCCGCTCATGTCGAAGACGGCTTTTCTGATCGTCCAGTCGAGTACCATGTCAGGTATGCTCGTTTCATAATTGCTGGCATCCTGCACCTCGAACTGCGCGACAGCGGTATAATCGCCGGCGTCGCACGCCGAAGCGTTCCTGTAGCTGACTATGACCCCCTCAGGAACTCCGAGCAGTCTGACCGACTTCTCGCTTCCGTCGTATGTAAACGCGTTGCTGTAGTCCCATACGACCTTCGACATGTCGTGTCTGGCCTTCGCGATGCTCCACGAATAGCCCTCCGGTTTCGGCGGGTTCAGGTTCGTATCATCAGCGAGCGAGAATACTGCCTTGGTGAAGTATCTGCCCGCATTGACAGCCGTATCGTCCTCGTATTCGACCCTGATGTTCTCGTCCAGGCCCGAGACGATCCTGACCTTCTTTTCCTTTCCGTCGTAGACGAAGCTGCTGCAGTCGGTCCACTCGAGCGCGCCGAACTGGTACTCGGCCTTTCTGATCGTCCAGGTGCATCCGTTGACCTCAGGCACTTCGTAGTTGCCCGCGTCGACAGGTGTCAGCGTCGCGCTGGCGATGTAAGTGCCCGTCTCCGTCTTGACGTTGTCTGTGTATTCGACAGTGACACCTTCAGGGACTCCCGCCAGATGGACTGAATGCTGTGTCCCGGTGTATGTGAATGCATCGCTGTAATCCCAGTAAACTCCGGATACATCGATCTTGTTCTTGTTGATCCTCCACTGGCAGTCCGCAGGCCATTCGACGTCGAGGTTGTCCTCGTCGTATCTCAGGATAGCGCGCGCGTTGTATTCGCCCGCATCGAACGCCATGAAGTTCTCGTAGTCCACACCTATGCCGTGAGGCAGTCCTTTCAGCGAAACAGCCTTTGCCTCTCCGTCGTAGGTGAAAGGTCCTTCGTAATCCCAGTGGACCTGTGACATATCTACGAACTTCTTGCTGATCTTCCACTCAGCGGTCATATCGTCAGGCGTTACGTAGTTGTGCGTATCCGGATTGATGAAGACCGCCCTTGCGGTATATGTGCCCGCGGTCACTCCGACGTTCCCGGAGTATTTGACCTGAAGCTCTTCAGGGACTCCCGTGAGGACGATGCCGTGAGGATCGCCGTCATACTCGAAATCTCTCTGCTCTGTCCATCTGATATTGCTGAGGTCGTACTGCCTCTTGGATATCTCCCATTCGTACTCCGCAGGAGCATTGGTGTTGTAGTTGCCTATGAATGCGGCCCTTGCCAGGTACTTGCCGGC
>JAFRFA010000085.1:0-4825 GCA_017434585.1 Mogibacterium sp.
AGGAAGGTCTCGACTATGCGAGGCGCAACGCCCCACCAGATCGGGAAGCCGATGATCACCGTGTCATACGAATCCATGTTTTCCACGCTGCCTGCGATCTCAGGTCTTGAGGAAGGATCGTTCATCTCAACGCTGCTGCGGCTTGTTTTGTTCATGTAGTTGAGGTCAGCGCTAGTGTACTTCTCCCTCGGAACGATCTCGTAAAAATCTCCTCCGCTTACCCTTGCGATCTCCTCGCCGACGCGCTTTGTCACTCCGCTTGCGGAGAATACAGCTACTAATGTCTTACTCATTATTTCATCTCCTTCTTCAATTCTTCAAAAGCCTTTTCAGGCAGTTATAAGTTATTTCATATATCGACTGATATTTATAATCGATCTCCGCTTCCTTCATGGCATCCTTCTGCTTGGCCGTCACCTCAGCATAGGGATAGATGCCGAACATGAACGGGAAGAACACATACATTATCTGTTCGATTTCAGCATCACTCATGCCGGAAACGTGTTTCCGAAGAATCTCCCTAAACATCATCAGCGACTTTCCGTAAGCCCTCTTGAATGAAGCGAGAAGCTCTTCGCGACTGTTCTCCTCCATGTCATAGTTGTTCATCGAGAGGAGCTTGAGAAGCTGCGTTCTTCTCTCAAGTGACTTTGCGATCTGTCCTGCAAGTTCCGTGCGGGAGAACGCCTTATCGCTGCTGAGTATCTTCTCAAGGTCTTCGTTCCATCTGTCATACTCTCTTTCGAACAGCGCAAGGAAGATCTCCTCTTTGGTCTGGAAGTAGTTATATATCGTCGGCCTCGAGAAAGATGTGACACCGCTGATCTCCTTGAGCGTGATGTCTTTGAAGCTCATCGTCTGATAGAGCTGCTCACACGCAGCGACGATCTCATCTCTTCTCTGTGCGACTGTCTCCGGTGTTCCCTTGAACATGATTATCCCCTTTCACGTAGTTGACACCGTGTCAACAACTGTATGATAGCATCCGTTTGACACCGTGTCAACTATTATTTTCTGAACCTTTAACATATAAAAACACAGCCGTTAATGGCTGTGCCTTCAGATGTTTATCGCAATTGATACAGTACCGTCTCCCGGCATGTCAGAAGAGTTCCTCGTAATACCTTTTGTCCTCATCCTTGAACACATTGAACACTGCCCTGTCCAGGCTGCCCGGATCCCCGGCCATCCACTCAGTCACAGTCTGCACTGCGATCGCGGCGGCACGTTTATTCGGAAAGCGGAATACCCCGGTGGAAATGCAGCAGAATGCAACGCTCCTGAGCCCGTTATCTTTGCACATGTTCAAGATATTTCTGTAGCAGTCTGCCAGATCCTGTTCAAGCTGCGGCGTCAGTCCGTACTGAACGACCGGTCCGACTATATGTATGACTTTTTTTGCCGGAAGATTATATGCATCTGTCAGCATAGGGACCGCTGTCGGCTGTTCATATCCCTCGCCGAACTGAAGTCTCAGAGAATTCATGCGTCTGGCACAGTCTTCGCGGAGCTGTACTCCTGCATACGTATGGATGCAGTTATCTATGCAGGTATGCATCGGTATGAAGCACCCGAGCATCTGGGAATTCGCCGCGTTTACTATGGCGTCCGCTGCGATGCGGGTTATATCTCCCTGCCAGATGGATATATTGTCAGCGAACGGGCGGGTGCTCCCAAGGCTCTCCCTGACTGTCGGCATTTCTGAGATATTGACTATTCCCTTTTCAAGCGCACGGCCCTTAAGATAGCTGTCCTGAACTGCCAGAACAGCTGCAGACGCAGGCTTTGGCATCCTCACATTCATAAGTGATCTGAGAAGGCGCTGCTTGCCTTCGGTATCTTCCGGTATCTTTACCCTTTTGTACTCAGGTGACTCAGCCTTGAAGCTCTCTACAAGATAGTCAAGCCTTTGCTTCTGATCCATATTCTTTTCCATCGCAGGTCCCCCTTTATATGTGAAATCCATGTCCCGTTATTACTTCTCACGCATATCGTACCCGGTATCTTCATCTATCATCTGGAGCATGATGTCAGCGAAGCGCTCGTCGAACTGCGTGCCGCGGCCGCCCTCTATCTGTGCTCGGACCCTCGACTGCTCCATCGCGCCGCGGTAACTCCTGTTGCTTGTCATCGCGTCGTATGCATCGGCCACGGCTATGATGCGCGCCTGTTCAGGGATCTCTGTGCCCCCGATCCCGTCAGGGTATCCCCTGCCGTCCCAGCGCTCATGGTGCCATCTCGCGCCTGTCACAAGTTCAGGTCTCTCCTTGATATTCCCGAGTATCTTAGCCCCCATCACAGGATGGTTCTTCATCGCCGCAAACTCCTCGTCAGTAAGTTTGCCCGGCTTGTTGATCACGGCATCCGGAACTCCTATCTTTCCTACATCGTGGAGCAGGCCCATCATGTATATCTCATTCTGTTCCTTTTCGCTATATCCGCAGCGCCTTGCTATCTCTCTGGAGTAATTTGCCACGCGTCCCGAATGGCCGTTGGTATAGGTATCCTTGGCATCTATCGCATCGGCAAGCGTCTGCACCACATGCAGCGACAGTCCTTCGTTTTCTCTAGTTTTCTTTTCGACCTCATCCTCGAGATTGTTCTTCAGCTGCAGCAGCTCATCTGTTGCCTGCTCCAGATCGTAAGTCACAGATCTCATGAAGGACATCAGCCTCAGATCGAGAGGTATCACCGTGTTTCCGTCTATATCCCCCTCCTCGAACGGCCACTTGAGAGGGGATCTCGCTCCCGTCATATCGCTTCCTTCGCGGAATCCGACCGCAACAAGAGCGCTGTGGACCTCCCCGCCTGCTCCCTTTGATCTGAAGATCTCCGAATTGCCGTGCATGAACGCGGCTTCCGGAACAAGATTCCTGTAGCAGTCGGTCTCGATATGTTCAACATCCCTCAGGAAAATAAGGCGGTTCATGCATATCACCATAAGCATGGCCTGAGGTGCAAAGCTCATGAAGCCGTCAGCATCTTCTCTGATCAGTTCGAGTATATGCTGAGGCAGCCCGTACGTGAACCGTATCTCTTCACCTTCGTGCATCGCGATCGCAAAATGAAGGCTTCCGTCGTCAGTCCACGAAAACGGTATCCTCGCCATCTTGCGTTCTTCTGCGCCCTCTCCGCATTCTGTGCGCGTGACGGAAAGCGGGAATTCGCAGATGTTCTCTGTCACCATGTCGATACTTCTCCATGGTATGCCGAGGTATTTCTGATATATGTCAGCAGCAGGCATTCCGTCTATCTCAGTGACAGTATACGGGTCTCTCATGCCTGTGATGGTCATCGTGCGGCCGACTTCGGTCCAGCCGAAATTGTACGACGCTTTTACGTGAAGATCCTTTCCGTAAAAGATCACTGCGACGAGAGAGCTTTCATGCGCTCCGTCACAGTCGATCACGAATGATCTCGCTCCATCCTCGAGGATCAGCGAATCAAGGCCGGCCGTCGCGCCGAACACCGGGATGTCTTCCCGCCCGCTCTCCGCTTCCGTCAGCAACTTTTCGATGTCAATCGGCATACCTGAGATCAGTGTCATCAGACACCTTGGATCATCGTGCCGTCCGATCAGCTGCCCAAGACTTTTTCCCGCCTCCTCTTCACAGGCTCCGCCCAGTTCAAAGCGTTCTATCTCAAACGCCCTGTTATCGAAGAACATGAAGCTCAGTATGCAGTTGTTCGGTACAGGTCCGTCCAGCAGCATCAGATCGTCGAAATGCGTAGCGCCCGCGATCTGCACCTTTGGCAGTCTTTTCATCATCATCGCAGTCTTGCTTTCGATGACATCCCTGTCCCATCCCTGTTCGAGCATGACTGCAAGGATCTGTGCAGAAGCATCGTATTCAGGCATTGCAGCGACTTCATCGAGCACGGCAGACAGTTTAGCTTCAGTATATTCTGTTATGTGGTATGTTTTCTGGATCATCCCTGTCACCTGCTTTCTGTTAACACTCCTGCAAGCCTGTTCTGTAAAGCTCGATCACATTGATCACGGGCTCCTCATACGGATGTACAGCCCTTATCGCTGCCAGAGTTTCTTCAAGCTTTTCTCCGGCCACGGTCACCTCGACTTTCAGTTCCTCTTCCTCACTGATCTCACCGGTCCTGCCGAGAAAAGGATCAGTTCCGGCAAGCGGGCGCCATGTGCCAATGACCCTGCTGTACGACAGACAGCAATCATAGTTGCCGATATGCCCTGCGTCAACACTCATCAGCGCTTTTCTCAGTTCATCAAAGTGTGATTCCGGAATGTATATCTCAAATTTATAGTACTTCTTTTCCATATTTACGTCCTCGCCCGGTGCGGCACTGACTTTCAGTCCGTGATCCGGCCGCCTGATCAAAAGCTTTATCATTCAGAATTAGTATCAGCCCTTGATTTTTATTCCTATGATAGTGACATACTCCCACCACTTGGCTGTTTAGCCTGAAGTGGGGGCTTCTCGCTCAACAGGCCTGACGGTCTGAGTATCAACGAGCTATCCCCGTGTGTCCCACGGTTCCTTCTATGGTCATAACTTTTATGAGTTTACGAGGCTTTTCAGCCTCATTGCCTCCAGCCTGATGTTTATAGCCGCATTCACATCTCTGTCCTTGACGTTCCCGCAGTCGCAGATGTATATACGGTCGGCAAGCGTCATATCTTCCCTGATCCTGCCGCAGCAGCTGCAACGCTTGCTCGAAGGGAAGTTCCTGCCGACCCTTATGAGTTCTCCGCCCCGTTCCTCCGCCAGCTTTGCAAAGCGGTGTCCTTTCAGCGCCGCCTCCTGCCCGGCTTCCGAGATCGCCACAAACTGCCGGTCGGTCAGGTCGAAGA
>JAFRFA010000086.1:0-3487 GCA_017434585.1 Mogibacterium sp.
GTATGTCGGACATGCCGAACGGCACTCGCCGCCGCATGGACCGCAGACATTAGGATCTATCTCAGCCGTTCTGCCGCTCATGTAGATGGCACCCTTCGGGCATACCTCTCCTTGTCAGTTTGTCTGCACACACGGTCCCGCAGGACCTTAGGTCCATATTATATACGATTTTGTCCGGCGGGTGGAGACTTTATGATATAATTCAGCGGAGGGCTGTCCGCATGGAGGGCCCTTGTTAAGGAGGTAAAAATGGGCCTAGCAAAACTGATACTCAAATTCGCCGCGCCTGTTCCGAAGATAGAGGAGTTTTCGAACTATCTGTTCATAGGACCGCATCCCGACGATATCGAGATAGGTGCGGGAGCGACGGCCGCAAAGCTTGCCTCGATGGGAAAGAAGATAACATTTCTCATACTCACCGACGGAAGATACGGAGACGGATCCTCGGACGGTGTAAAGGGCGATGACCTGGCTGAACTCAGAAAGCAGGAATCGATCCGAGCGGCGGAATGCCTGGGCGTGACGGATGTGCGTTTCCTCGAACTCTCCGACGGCGGATTCTATCTATATGAAGACATGCTGAATGGCATCGCGAAAACCGTCGGAGAATGCACTCCCGATCTCATTTTTGCGCCTGACCCTCTTACCGGGAGAGAGCTCCACGTTGATCATCTGAACACAGGCAATGCGGCGTCCCATATCGCGTATATCGCGCCGTATGCGGGTATCATGGAACATTACGGGGCGGCGGCGGCAGATGTGAAGGCCATAGCTTTCTACATGACCGCAGAGGCAAACCGCTTTGTGAAGATACCGAAAGAGATGTTCGGGCTGCAGAAGCAGGCGCTGTTCGGCTGCCATACCAGCCAGTTCCCTGAAGGCTCGGAAGGAGCAAGACAGCTCGCTGTTTATCTTAAACTGCGCTCCGCGGATTTCGGACTGAGAAATCTGTGCCTGCATGCCGAGGGCTTCCGCGTGCTCGGACAAACGCACATGCACTGCATGCCTGAAAGGGTATGAGCATAAATACACAGACTTGACATAAATCTGTGGTAGAATCTCCTGTGATATCTATAGTCAGGAATTGGGAAAAACATATGAGAACAAGCAAAAGCAAGCATTCAGCAAAAACGAATAAGCACTCCGCGAATAAAATGAGCGCCGTGAAGGACAAGATCACCGATATATGGGACGACTTCATGGCCCAGCCGCTCAAAAAAAAGATCCTGATCATACTCAGGGATCTTTGCGTGCTCATGCTCGTGTTTGTAGTGCTTACAATAACAATAACGGCGATCAGGGTCGGAAGGATCAACAAAGACAGCCTGTATGCCAGCATCGAGCGTTCGTCGATACTCTACGACAAGGACGGCGTCGAGGTAGACACTCTGCACTACGGCGAAGACAGGACCATGGTATCCATCGACAAGATGCCTGAGGAACTCAAAAACTCTTTCATCGCCATTGAAGACAAGACCTTCTACAAGCATCACGGATTCAACTGGCGAAGGATGTTCGGAGCCGTACTCTCAAAGCTGCTCGGAAGATCCGATGCCATAAGCGGCACCTCGACGATCACTCAGCAGCTGGCGCGTAACGCCTATCTGTCAGAGATAAAGAGCCAGAGGAGCATACGCAGAAAGCTGTCCGAGATGTACATCGCGTGGAGGCTCGAGCATAGCCTGACCAAGGATGAGATACTTGAAGCGTATCTGAATACGATATATCTGGGCTACGGCAACTACGGAGTGAGCGCAGCTGCCAGGACCTACTTTTCAAAGGACGTGGACAAGCTGACTCTCGAGGAGTGCGCTGCCCTTGCTGCGCTGCCTCAGGCGCCGGACGCCTATGCCCTGATAAGCGAGGATCCGGAGTCCGGTGAAGAGATCAAAAAAGTCACATACTATTCTCTCGACGATATCAGCGACAAAGAGGATGACAGCAGCGGCAGCGATGACTCTTCAGATGATTCGGATGACTCCGGCGATTCCGGCGAAGAGACGGAAGGAACGGGCTTCTACGCGAACGACATATCCAAGGAGAGGCGCGACCTCGTGCTCGACCTGATGGCGGAGCAGGGATATATCTCGACTGCTGAAGCCGACGGAGCGAAGGTCGCTGTGATAGATATCCTCGCGCCGAGCTTCGAGCGCAAGGAAAACGCATATACGTACTTCAGCGATTATGTGGCGGGCGTCGTGATGAACGACCTTATAGATAAGTATAAGGTCAGCGAAGAAGAAGCCGAGCGGATGGTATATACGGGAGGCCTTCAGATATACACGACGATAGACGATGAGCTGCAGAACGCCATATATGATGAGTTCAAGGATGATTCCAACTTCCCGTCCGCCGAGGACGGCAGCAGGGTCCAGGCCAGCATGGTCGTTACAGAGGTCGGCACCGGAAAGATAACCGGATTCATGGGAGGCCGCGGAGGCGAAGGCTCCAAGCTCTTCAACCGCGCGGTGAGCCCGAGGCAGCCGGGATCGTCCATAAAACCGCTCTCGGTATACGGCGCAGCTCTTCAGAAGAGCTACGAATACGCGTCCAAGGGAAAGAAGTTCCCGTATGTGGACTTTGGCGTCGACAAGCAGGGAACGAAATACTGGGGCGATTACATCACCGCTGCATCATACGTGATAGACGAGCCGCTGACCATGGGCGGCAAGGAGTGGCCGCAGAACTACTCCAGGACTTATTCCGGAAAGAATACACTGAGAACAGCGCTGCAGAAGTCCCTCAACACCTGCGCGGTAAAGATACTGCTGCAGGTCGGAGACGATTTCTCCGTCGAGATGCTCGAAAAGTACGGGCTCACCACCATCGAGGCCGACAAGAGCAAGGAAGTCAACGACGTGAATCCGGCCGCGCTCGCTCTGGGAGCCATGACTTACGGCGTCACACCTCTGGATATGGCGCTGGCGTACGGCGCATATCCGAACGGAGGCAAGATCAACACTGCAGTCTGCTATACGGAAGTGAAGGACGGCAGCGGCAATACGATGCTGAAGAGCGAATCAAGCTCGAAGAAAGTCCTTGACGAGGGCGTTGCATGGATCATGACGGATCTCCTCAAGTCTGTCGTTTCAAAGGGCATAGCCGGCAGCGCAGCGATCTCAGGCGTCGAGGTCGGAGGCAAGACAGGAACGACCAACGACAGCTTCGACTTCTGGTTCGACGGCTTCACTCCGAAGTATTCGGCCGCGCTGTGGATAGGCACCGATCTCAACGTAGAGATGTCCGGCTCATCGTCGCAGGCAGCTGCGCTGTGGAGCAGGATAATGAGGCAGTGCAGCGATATCCGCGAAGGGGAATACCGCGAAATGCCGTCAGGTGTCATAAAGTCGAACGGCGAGTACTTCACCAAGGGCACCGAGAAGAACCTCGGCAGCTACAGAGGCGGAGGCGGAGACGATGACAACAACAGCAGAGACGAACTGACAGAAGAAGAGAAGAAGAAACTCGAAGAAGAAAAGAAGAAAAA
>JAFRFA010000087.1:0-2044 GCA_017434585.1 Mogibacterium sp.
CAACAAGTTCGACCTCGAGGACTTCCTCACGCAGATGAGGCAGATCAACAAGCTCGGAGGACTCGGCAGACTGATCGACATGATCCCGGGCATCTCGGCAGCCGACAAGAAGAACATCGACCTCAACCAGGGCAGGGAAGAGCTCAAAAAGATGGAGGCCATCATCCTCTCGATGACGCCGCTCGAACGCGCGAAGCCGAATGTGCTCAACGCATCAAGGCGCAAGAGGATAGCGGCCGGAGCCGGACGCACGGTACAGGACGTCAATCAGCTCATCAAGAAGTATGAAGAGATGAAAAAGATGACGAAGGTGCTGGCCAATCCGGATTCGAAAAAGGCAAGGTCGATGCTGCGCAACTTCGGGTTCTGACTTGCGCTTTCTGCTCACAGCATTGTCAGCTTGCAATATAATTATAGATATCACAATATTATTACAATAAAATGGAGGAAAAACAAAATGGTAAAGATCAGACTTAAGAGAATGGGAGCTCACAAGAAGCCTTTCTACAGAGTAGTGGTAGCTGACTCGAGAACACCGAGAAACGGAAAATTCATCGAAGAGATCGGCACATACGATCCTCTGAAGGATCCTTCGGAGATCATCATCGACAACGAAGCTGCAAAGAGATGGCTCGACAACGGAGCTCAGCCGACTGACACAGTCAGAGCGCTTCTCAAGAAGTCCGGCGCTATCGAATAAGGAGGCGTCTAATGGGAAGTCTGGTAGAAGTAATCGCAAAAGCGCTTGTGACCAGGCCTGACGAAGTACAAGTCACCGAGGAAGCTGACGGCAAGAATATCGTTGTAAAGCTCAAGGTAGCAGATGAGGATATAGGAAAGATCATCGGCAAGTCGGGCAGGATCGCCAAGGCGATCAGGACTGTCGTCAAGGCGGCGGCCATCAAGCAGAATCTCAGAGTATCGGTGGAAATAGTTGAAGACTAAGACAGGTTCTGACCCGGTCGTGATCGGCAGGGCCGGAAGCCCATCAGGGCTCAGAGGCGAATTCAGAGTCACGCTTTACGCGCAGGACTCAGACAATCTGAAGGAGGGCAAAGTCCTCCTTCTTAAGCATGCAAAAGAAGAGATCAGCGCAAAGATAGAGCGCGTCAGATACCAGAAGGACAGGCCGGTGATAAAGCTCGAGGGTTTTGACGACCGCACGTCCGTCGAGCCTCTCCGCAACATGGAGATCAGTATCGACTCGTCCGATCTCGAAGAACTGCCGGAAGACGAGCACTACGTAAGAAACCTTATCGGGTGCAGGGTCATCGATATCGCGGGCGGCGGAAGTAAAGAGATCGGCATCCTGCAGGACGTCATACAAAACACCGCGCAGAGCGTGCTCGATGTAAAGACCCCTGAAGGCAGAAGCGTTCTCATACCTGCAGTCGATGCCTTCCTCAGAAAGATCGATGAAGAAGAGGGCCTGATCGAAGTGGAACTCATCCCCGGGTTCCTGGAATAAAACAAATGGCCACGGGGTCAGACCCCCTGGCCAAAAGAATCAGATGAAAATAAACATACTGACTATCTTCCCTGAAATGTTCGTACCGCTGAAGATGAGCATGCTGGGAAGAGCGGCCGAAAACGGAATACTCGAGTTCGACATCACGGACATACGCGACTACACGACCGACAAACACAACCGCGTCGACGATACCCCTTACGGAGGCGGAGCCGGCATGGTGATGCAGGTGCAGCCGGTCATGGACGCTTATGACGCGAAAGGCTATGGCGGCAGGGTCATATACATGTCGCCACGCGGGACCGTCCTCTCTGAGGACCTCGCCAGGGATCTTGCCGCAGAGGATGAGATCACTATGATCTGCGGGCACTACGAGGGCATAGACCAGCGCGTGCTCGACAGGCTGGGCGCCGAAGAAGTTTCGATCGGAGACTACGTGCTGACAGGAGGCGAGCTTCCTGCCATGGTGCTCATCGATACTGTCGCGAGGTTTATAGACGGAGTCCTGGCGGGCGAGGATTCGGTAAACGACGAATCGATATACTCGGGCCTGCTGGAGTATCCGCAGTATTCCAA
>JAFRFA010000015.1:0-21912 GCA_017434585.1 Mogibacterium sp.
TACTGCTCGGGAGAACGCGAGCCGGGAGCGGGCAGCGATCAGATGAGCCGTCTGGCAGATGGTATCGCTTTGCTGGCAGCTGAGCGCGGCATCGACGGAATGGACAGGGAGACGGTAAAGGATATCCTCACATCATCTCTGAGCGATTCGATGCTCATCGATTACGATACCTTCATAACAAACCTGAGCCTTCTGATGAAGGATCTTGACATACGCACAAGCGAGCTTGCGCGCGGGATCTACAGTGATCCTTCATACGTCTCAAAGATATTGTCAGGCTCCAGAAAGCCGGGCAATGTATCCGCATTCATAAACGAGGTCTCGACATATATCACAAACCGGTTCAGCGACAAAGGCGATCTGCTCTCTCTCATCAGGATGATCGACCCTGAAAGCGGAGCTCTCCTCTCACAGGCAGAAACAAGGGACGCCCTTACCGCATGGCTCGGATCTGCTGGCAGCAAAGGGCAGGATGACCCCATCCCTAAATTCCTCAGCAGCGTGGATTCCTTCGACCTCAACGACTATCTTGAGTCCGTCCATTTTGACGAGCTCAAGCTTCCTCCGGCGATGCCTCACCTTCCGACAAGGAAAACATACACGGGCATCCAGAAGATGAAAGAGAGCGAGCTGGACTTCATGAAGACCACCGTCTTCTCCAAATCAATGGACGACGTCATTCTGTACAGCGATATGCCGATGGAGGAGATGTCTGCAGACCCGGATTTCGCTAAGAAGTATCTCTTCGGCCTTGCCATGATGCTCAAAAAAGGTCTGCATATAAACTTCATACACGACATCAGCAGACCGTTCAGCGAGATGATGCTGGCGCTCGAGAACTACATACCGATGTATATGACAGGCCAGATATCCCCTTACTATCTTCCGTCGCCTAACAGCAGCGTCTTCAATCACCTGCTCAAGGTGTCGGGCGCCGCTGCGCTCGAGGGCAGCTCGATCACCGGCAGTCATGGCGAGGGCCGTTATGTGCTTTACCGCTCAAAAGATGATGTAGCGCAATACAGGATGCGTGCGGACAGGCTGATAGCTAAAGCCCGGCCGCTGATGGACATATTCACGGAAGACCGGCGCGCCGGCTATACCCGGGTACTGGATAAGATCCACGCGGGCAGAGATATGCGCTTCATATGTTCGAACCTTCCTCTGTACTTTCTGAGCCGCTCCTCGTTTGAAGAGCTGCTTGATCAGCTCGATGCGTCCGGCGATCAGAAAAACAGGCTGCGCAGGTATTACGACAGGGCAAGGAGCCGCTTCATATCGCACATCGACGAGAGTACCATCCGTCTCATCATCCCTGATGTGAGCAGAGAAGATTACGACAAGTCTCCTCTGAGGCTGTCCTTCGCGGATCTGTTCATGGATGCGGCCACAGCAGTCCCTTATGAGACCTGCCGGAAATATCATGATGATCTGCTGCAGCTCTCGAAAGAACACCCGAATTTCGTGCTCGAGCCTGTCTCTTCCCCTCTCTTTAACAACATAAACATAACCATATCCGGAGATAAGATGGTGATCGTCTCAAAAGAAAAAAGCCCTACCATCCACTTCGTGATATATCACAGGAAGATGATACGAGCTTTTCAGAACATGATCTGAAAGGAGCGCTCCGGTGCTCCTTTTCCTTTTCTGCTTTTCCTACTTGTTATTCACCATTTTCGCTTTTCTTTCGGCGCTGTCGACTATGCGGACGGCTTCGGCCGCGATCTCGCGGAGCCTCTCCCTCTCGTCAGAGAGGTATAGCCAGCCCAGCAGGGCTTCGAAGCCGGTAGCTATCTTGTACTCCTTCGGGTCGGCGTGCTGAGGTCTCGACATCGCGCGATGATTGCGACCCTTCTTGTACAGGGCCGTTTCCTCTTCCGTCAGAAAGCCCGATGCGACCATCGCCTTTGCCGCCTTCGCCTGGCCGGAGGCCGATACATATCTCACCGCCGTATGGTGCGCCCTGTCGACATCGCCCGGCTTATCGGTTACGATCTTCTCGCGGACGATGACCTCGAAGACAGCGTCTCCGAGGTATGCGAGCGTGGTCGTATTCATTTTTCTGAGCTGTTCTTTTGTCATCATTTTACGATAGTTATAATCTTGTTCAGATCGCTACCGGAATATTGCGGATCTGTTCTCCGTGCTGATAATTCTCGACCTTTATGTCGTCCGTCGTGAAGTCGTAGAAGTTTTTCACGTCAGGATTCAGAGTCACCTTCGGCGCGGGATACTGCGGTCTCGAGATGAGCTCTTCTATCAGAGGCACATGCCTGTCGTAGATATGAGCGTCCGCTATCACGTGCACAAGTTCGCCGGCCTTCAGGCCCGACACCTGCGCCATCATGAGCAGGAGCATCGCGTACTGCACGACGTTCCAGTTGTTGGCAGCGAGTATGTCCTGCGACCTTTGGTTGAGTATGGCATTGAGGGTATCGCCCTTCACATTGAATGTCATCGAGTAGGCGCACGGCTCCAGTCTCATCTCGGAGAGATCCTCGAAATTATATATATTGGTCAGTATGCGCCTCGAATACCTGTCGTTCTTGAGGCACCACAGCACGTTGTCGACCTGATCCATCTCGCCCTGTCTGAACTTGTACTTCTTTGCCATCTGGTATCCGTAGGCCTTTCCGATGGTGCCCTCTTCATCGGCCCACTCGTCCCAGACATGGCTCTTTAGATCAGCCAGACGGTTCGACTTCTTCTGCCATATCCACAGCATCTCATCAGTCGCCAGCTTTATGGCCGTCGGTCTCAGCGTGAGCGCCGGGAACTCCTCTGAAAGGTCGTATCTGTTCACCACTCCGAAGTTCTTTATAGTGTGGGCCGGCGTGCCGTCTTCCCAGTGCGGCCGTACCGGCATGCCTTCTGTGCTGAAGCCATGGTCCAGTATGTCACGGCACATATCCACGAATAACTGATCTGCTCTGCTCATTAGTTTCTTATCACCTGTACTCCCTGCGGAGTGTCCTTGAGTGTTATGCCCATGGCTGCGAGCTGATCTCTTATCTCGTCAGCGCGCGCCCAGTTCTTCTCTTTTCTGGCTGCCTGTCTCTCGTCGATCAGCGCCTGAATATCGTCTCCCAGACCTTCCTCTTCATCCTTGCCTCCGAAGAGCCCCAGGACTTCCGTGAGTTCTCTGATCCTGGCGAGCGCCTCCTTTGCGTAGGACTTCGAAGCCCCGTCCTTTACCGTCAGATTGATCTCGGATACGAGTTCGAAGATCGATGCGATGGCGTCGGCAGTATTGAGATCATCATCCATCGCCTCGATGAACCCGTCTCTGAACCTGTCGAGCGAAGCGAGCTTCGCTGCCTCGTCATCCATCGGCTCGTCCGTTCCGTTTGCCGTCAGGAACTCGAGCGTCTCGATGGCCGTGGCTATCCTCTCATAACCCTGCTTAGACTGCTCCATCAGCAGATCGCTGAAGTTGATAGGGCTCCTGTAGTGGCCCGAGAGCAGGAAGAACCTGATGACGTCTCCTGTATATTTCTCTCTGATGTCTCTTACCGTGAAGAAGTTGTTCAGCGACTTCGACATCTTCTTTCCGTCGACGTTTATATATCCGTTGTGCATCCAGTAGCGCGCGAACGGAACTCCGTTGCAGGCCTCCGACTGGGCGATCTCGTTCTCGTGATGCGGGAATGTCAGATCCTGTCCGCCTCCGTGGATGTCGATCGTTTCACCGAGGTGCTTCTTCGCCATGGTCGAGCACTCGATGTGCCACCCCGGACGTCCCATTCCCCAAGGCGATTCCCACGCGATCTCCGACTCCTCCTTGCGGGCCTTCCAGAGCGCGAAATCGAGAGGATCCTCTTTCACCTCTCCTATCGCGATGCGGGCGCCGCTTTCGAGATCGTCTATGTTCTGACCGGACAGCTTGCCGTACTCAGGGAACTTGCGTGTCGAATAGTAGACATCGCCGTCAGCCTCGTAAGCATAGCCCTTGTCTATAAGGGTCTGCACGAAGTCGATGATCTCAGGGATGTGTTCCGATACCTTAGGGTGGACATCAGCCTTCAGTACGTTCAGAGCTCCGGCATCATCGAAGTATTCCTTTATATACTTCTCGGATACCTCCGGCGCCGTGATGCCTTCCTCCTTTGCCCTGTTGATGATCTTGTCATCGACATCGGTGAAGTTCTGCACGAACTTGACATCATAGCCTCTGTATTTGAAATACCTTCTGAGCGTGTCGAACACGACGAACGGTCTGGCGTTTCCGATGTGGAAAAAGTTGTAGACCGTAGGTCCGCAGACGTACATCCTTACCTTGCCCGGCTCAATAGGTACAAATTCTTCTTTTCTGTTCGTAAGTGTATTGTAGACTTGCATGTTGATCCTTTCCTCAATTGTTCAGATTTGTATATTCTATCGAAGGAGCCCTGCCGACGGAGATCAATGGTTTCTACCCTACGGCAACGCCGTATGTTCTGTAGAACCATTCTATCGAAGGAGCCCTGCCGACGGAGATCAATGGTTTCTACCCTACGGCAACGCCGTATGTTCTGTGGAAACCATTATACACCAAGTACAGCTCCTAAACACCCCATCAGAAGCAGTACGAATATCGGTGATTTTTTATATCTGACCATCAGCACCACCGTCAGCGCCAGCAGCACCAGCGATACGATGTCGACCGGCAGGCCGAAGAACCCCGCTGCGAAGCCTTGCGTCAGGTCGACGCCCAGCTTTGCAAGAAGCCCTCTTCCGAGGCGCCCCTCGCCGGCTACCGCAGGAGCGATCAGCATTACCGCCGCGGCTCCGATGAGGCCTATGGTAGCGGGTCTTATCCCGCTCAGGGCCCCGTTCACCCACTTGCTGTCTTTGAAGCGGGTTATCATGCGCACGACAACGCTCATTATTATGAATTCAGGCAATACCACCCCGAGCGTTGCGACAGCGGCCCCTCCTACTCCGGCAGCTATATATCCGACATATGTCGCCGTATTGACCGCGAGCGGTCCCGGCGTTATCTGGGATATAGCCACTATGTTGGCGAACATCTCCCGGCTCATGGACATGAACGGCTGGATGCTGTCGTATATGAGCCTGACTATCGCAAGGCCTCCTCCGAAGCCCAGAAGGCCGACCTTTGCAAAGGCGGCGAAGAGTCTGAGATATATCATTCTCTGTCACCTCCGCCTTCTTTATTTTTCTCTTCCGTCTCTGCGGCCGCGATCGCTTTATTGCCCCCGGCAAAGGCCGCAATGATGCCCATCACTATAAAGAGCAGTATGACATAGGCAGTGTTGAAATTGAACACAGCGATGAGTACGAAAGCAAGCACTGCCGCTGCTGCTGTCCATTTGTCCTTTATCACTTTAGGCGCAAGCTGGATGATGGCTACCACGACGAGCCCAAGAGCTGCCACCCTGAACCCGGCCATAGCTCCCTGCACATATGGGTTATCGCTTATCGCAGTCAGGAACCTCGCGATGATCAGTATCATCAGAAAAGACGGCGTCACGACCGCGAACGTGGATACTACGGAGCCTGCAAGCCCTTTCTTTTTATATCCCACATACGTGGCCATGTTCACCGCTATTACTCCGGGCAGTCCCTGGCAGACAGCCACGGCATCCACGAATTCCTCCTCCGTGAACCACTTCTTTTCATAGATGAGTGAATTCTGGAGGAGCGGAAGCATGGCAATGCCGCCGCCTACCGTAAAGGCGCCGAGTTTAAAAAACACCCAGAACAGTTCGATCAGCACATTCATACCGTCCTATTGTAACACAAAAGAAAGAAGATTCGACATCGCGGTTCCATATACAGACAGGGCTGTCTGCAAATAAAAAACTGCGGAAACAGGATGTTTCCGCAGCTTTCAGTTTTATTATCACAGACTAGTGAGCGTTCAGTGTCTCTTCCGGAAGATTTTTGAAGAGATATCTGCCGTCTCCTTCGAGATCGACAAGCGCTTTTGCCTTCGCTATGGCATCCTCGACGCTCAGGACCTCGTGGTCGTCCTCGCGGCGGAGCTTGTACTCGACCTTACCCTCGCCGGCGAGCTTGCCGACCGTGATCCTGATAGGGATACCGATCAGGTCAGCGTCGTTGAACTTGACTCCAGGTCTCTCGTCGCGGTCATCTACCATTACCTCTACGCCCATGGACTCGAGTTTCTTCTCGATATCATACGCGAGCTTGAGCTGGGTCTCATCCTGCGACTTGATGACGGTCACGATGACATGGTAAGGAGCCACCGACAGAGGCCAGATGATGCCCTTATCATCGTGATGCTGCTCAACTACAGCCTGCATGGTCCTCGAAACTCCGACGCCGTAGCAGCCCATCCAATATGGATGATCCTCGCCGTTCTCGTCCTTGAACGTTGCGTTCATGGACTCCGAGTACTTGAGTCCCAGCTTGAAGATCTGGCCGACCTCGATGCCGCGTCTGAACTTGACCGGCTTTCCGCAGTGCGGGCAAGGGTCTCCTTCCTGGAGTTCCTTGATGTCCGTAACGATGTCTCCCTTGTAGTCTCTGCCGTAGCATACGCCGAGCATGTGGTGGTCTTCCTTGTTGGCGCCCGCGCACATGTTGACGGTGCCTACGAGCTCGGAGTCGACTACGACGATGCAGTTCTTGAGCCCGACAGGACCCGTGAATCCGGCAACGCTTCCTGTGACAGGTCCTGTAACGTCTTCATCTGCGAACTCGATGTAGTGAGCCGGGATGTCGAGAGCGTTGACGAGCTTTGTCATATTGAGCTGCCTGTCTCCTCTTACGAAGCAGACTACGTTGTCCTTAGGGTTGAGGTCAGTGTCATATGTCGTGAACATCAGAGCCTTGATCGACTTCTCGACCGGGAGCTTGAGGTAGTTGCATACGTCCTCGATGGTCTTTGTGCCCGGTGTGAACACGACCTCTGTAGGCTGCATCTCTTCCTTTACAGGAGCCTCATCGCTGCACTCTGCTCTTTCGACTGTGGCAGCCATTCCGCATTCGTCGCAGTAGAGGATATCTGATTCTCCCCAGTCTGAGAGAGCCGAGAACTCATGCGACTTGCTGCCGCCGATAGGGCCGTTGTCGGCCTCTACGATCCTGTAGTCGAGCCCGCAGCGGGTGAAGATCTTCTCGTATGCGTGATACTGTCTCATGTACGCGATGTGCAGATCCTCTTCTGTCGCATCGAATGAATATGCGTCCTTCATGAGGAATTCTCTCGTTCTCAGGAGTCCGTATCTCGGACGCGACTCATCCCTGTACTTGTACTGGATATGGTAGAGAGAGAACGGAAGCTCCTTGTACGACGACCATTCCCTGCGGACGAAGTCAGTGAACATCTCCTCGCAGGTAGGGTTCAGTATGAAATCGTTGCCGTTACGGTCCTTGATCCTCCACAGCTCAGGGCCGTAAGCGTACCATCTGCCCGTCTCCTGCCAGAGTTCGGCCGGATTTACATGAGGCATATATACCTCCTGGCAGTCGATGTAGTCCATCTCTTCTCTTACTATCTGCTCTACCTTTCTCAGTACTCTGTATCCCAGCTTCGGATACATGTACAGTCCTGCAGCCTCCTGCCTGATCATGTTGGCTCTTACGAGCAGCTTGTGGCTGTCGAGCACTGCATCGGATGGTGCCTCTCTTAAAGTCTTGAGGTGCGTCTTGGATAATCTCATTTTTTAAAAACTCCCTTCTATCGAAACAGCAGCCATGGCGGCTATGCCTTCGCCCCTGCCGGTGAACCCGAGGCCCTCTTCGGTCGTTGCCTTCACGTTGACGGCCGATTCAGGTATCCCGAGCACCTTCGAAACATTCAGTGTCATCTGTTCTATATACGGCGCGAGTTTCGGCGCCTGAGCTATGATCGTGATGTCTGCGTTGTTTATCTTGACCTCGCCCAGCATCCTTCTGACCTCTGCCAGAAGCTTCATCGAATCCGCTCCTTTGTATCTGTCGTCTGTGTCCGGAAAATGTCTGCCTATGTCTCCGAGACCTGCAGCCCCGAGCAGTGCGTCCATCAGAGCGTGTGTCGCCACATCCGCATCCGAATGGCCGTCCAGCCCGAGCTTGTTGGGGATCGGGGTCCCGCAGAGTATGAGATCTCTCCCCGGGACAAGGCGGTGGACATCATATCCGGTACCGACTCTGGTACCCATGTGAATATCCTCCAGGTGTGTGATCTTGTTGTTGGCGGCGGATCCTTCGACCAGGGCTACCCTGAACCCCGCGTACTCGGCGATGGAAGCGTCGTCGGTCGACGCGTATCCGTTCCTGTCCGCCTCTGCGTATGCCGCATTGATGTCGGAGAGTCTGAACGACTGCGGAGTCTGCGCTCTGAAGACCAGATCCCTCCTGACAACATCAGTGTTCATTATAGGGTATGTCATTGCTTCTTTCAATGGCAAAGCTCCGTCATATCCACTTTTTTCTATATTGATCATGCGGATCGAGTCAGATGCCGGCATTGCCGTGCACACAGCCCTGCAGCTTTCCAGGGCCTCGATGTTGCGGCTTATAATATCTGCCGAGATACCCGGTCTTACGGCATCGTGTATCAGCACTATGACCTGCTCCGGATCCGTGCCGGCCGAAGCGCTGATCTCCGAGACCCTCTTAAGGCCCTCCTTTACGGAGTCACCTCGCTCGGCCCCGCCGCGCACGATGCTTACAAAGCCTGCTTCGCGCCCGGACCGTTCTTCGCATTCAGCCGCGATCTCTTTATATATCTCATCTAGCGAACCGTCCGACGGAGCGACTATGATGATGCCGTCCATATCCTTATGAGACGCGAATCTGTATGCCGAGGTGCCGAGTATGGTCGACGTGCCGAAAGGCAGCAGCTGCTTCGGCATATCTATCCCCATGCGCCTGCCCTTCCCGGCAGCCACTATGACCGCGTAATTCTTTGTCGTCTCTGCGAATCTTTTACCCATATATGTCTATGCTCCTCCTTTACTCAATGGAGAGAATTCACATTTTAAATGGCCGACCCATTCGCTTTTTAGCTAAATATTGAGTTCGACCATCTCGTCTGCTTCTTCCATTGTATAGCCGCCGGCGTATATGAGTTCGCTCTCGAGTATCTGCTTGGCAGTTCCAAGGAGCTTCTTTTCTCCAGTGGAGAGCGGTTTCTGTCTGTCCGTCCTGACGAGATTCCTGACTACCGCCGCCACCTCCAGGATGTCTCCGGTCTGCATCCTCTCGGTGTTCTCGCGGTATCGTTTGTTCCAGTTGGGGTTCATGGCTTCGCTCGGGCCTTTCAGCACCACGATCACCTCTTCTATGCGGGCCTTATCGATGACAGGCCTCACCCCCAGCTTTTCGCAGTTGTCCACAGGAACGGAAGCTTCCATGCGGCAGTAAGGAAGCGACACATTATAATACATGCGCATCTCACCCAGAAAATCCTTCTCTACGATCTCCGTGATGATGCCTGCGCCGTACATCGGATAAACAATGTGGTCGCCGACACTGAACATGGCCGCTTTCCTCCTTTATACAACACCATTATATAGATTCTTGTATAAAAAAGCAAACAAAATAGGTGATTTTACCACCTGCACATATACTTGTCAACTACTTGCAGACAAGAATAAAGCCCTCCCTTATGTAGGGAAGGCTCAATATCTGAAATGAGGATATTATTCCCCGAAAACAGCCTTGTAGTCTGCCTGGAATTTCTCTATCCCGATGTCCGTAAGCGGATGCTGGATCATCTTTTCGAGAACTGCGTAAGGCACCGTCGCGATGTCTCCTCCGGCAAGTGCGCAGTCGGTGACGTGGATAGGATTTCTTACGCTCGCGCAGATTATCTCGGTCTCAATGCCGGCGACATCGAAGATCTCTGCGATCTCCCTGATGAGATCCACGCCTCTGACCGAGATGTCATCGAGTCTTCCGAGGAACGGCGATACGTATGTCGCTCCGGCTCTTGCAGCCAGGAGAGCCTGGTTGGCCGTGAAGATCAGGGTAACATTGGTCTTTATGCCCTCGGACGCCAGCACTTTGACAGCCTTTAGGCCCTCTGCCGTCATCGGGATCTTGACTACCATGTTCGGATGGATGGCAGCTATCTCGCGGCCTTCTTTGATCATCCCTTCAGCATCGGTCGTCGTTGCTTTGACCTCTCCGCTGATCGGTCCGTCTACTATCTCCGTGATCTCTTTTATGACTTCATTGAAGTCCCTTCCCTCTTTGGCGATCAGCGACGGGTTCGTCGTAACGCCGCAGATGATGCCCATGTCATTGGCTTTTCTGATGTCCTCGACTTTAGCCGTATCTATGAAGAACTTCATTGCCCAACCTCCTCCGTTTATTTGAATTCTTTTACAGTTTTGACTATGTTCTCTGCCGAGAGCCCGAAATCCTTCAGCAGCTCGGCCGCCGGTCCGGAATGGCCGAACTCATCATTGACTCCGATGCGGCGCACAGGAGTCGGCAATTTTTCGGCAAGAAGCGCGCTGACGGCTTCGCCGAGCCCTCCGATGACCGAATGCTCTTCACATGTAACGACTTTGCCGCATTCCCGGGCAGCCTTGAGTACGAGCTCCTCGTCGAGAGGCTTTATCGTGCTCAGATTGATCACTCTGGCATCGATGCCCTGAGCCTTCAGCTCTTTTCCTGCCGCAATGGCCTCGGATACCATGATGCCCGTAGCGATGATGGCCACATCATTTCCGTCTTTAAGGACTTCGCCTTTTCCTATCTCGAAGCTGAAACTGTCCTCATCGTGGAACACCGGCACGCCTGAACGTCCGAACCTCAGATATACCGGGCCCTCGAATTCATAGGCGGCCTTTACCGCAGCGCGGGCTTCGACATCATCTGCAGGGCAGATCACCGTCATGCCCGGGATGCTGCGCATCAGAGCGAAATCCTCGCAGCACTGGTGGGACGCTCCGTCTTCTCCGACGGATATGCCTCCGTGTGTAGCGCCGATCTTTACGTTAAGATGAGGATAGCCGATGGAATTTCTTACCTGTTCGAACGCTCTTCCGGCTGCGAACATCGCGAATGTGGATGCGAACGGCACCATCCCCATGGACGCAAGACCCGCCGCAACAGCCATCATATTGCCCTCGGCTATTCCGCAGTCAAAGTGTCTGTCAGGAAATTCCTTCTTGAAGGTGCTCGTTTTGGTGGCTCCGGCAAGGTCAGCGTCAAGCACGACCACGTTGCCGTGTTCTCTGCCCAGCTCCGCGAGAGCATTGCCGTAGCTTTCTCTTGTTGCGATCTTCTTTACTTCTGCCATATCACATCGCCTCCACTTCTTCGAGCTGCTTTCCGAGTTCGTCCATCGCCTGCCTGTACTGATCGTCATCAGGCGCTTTGCCGTGCCAGCCGGCCTGGTCTTCCATGAAGCTGACGCCCTTACCCTTGGTCGTTTTCATGATTATCGCGGTCGGGACGCCCTTTGTATGTCTGGCTTTGTTCATGGCAGCCTCGATCTGTTCGAAGTCGTGTCCGTCGATCTCGATTACATTGAGGCCGAATGCTTTGAACTTTTCAGGGATAGGATACGGATCGATGACGTCCGCTATCCTTCCGTCTATCTGCAGGTCGTTGTTGTCCACTACGACGCACAGATTGTCGAGTCCGTAGTGATGTGCGAACATCATGGCCTCCCATACCTGGCCTTCTTCGATCTCGCCGTCTCCAAGCAGAGTATATACCCTGAGGTCCTTTCCCTGCTTTTTGGCCGCAAGAGCCATGCCGGCAGCAGCCGAAACTCCCTGGCCGAGTGATCCGGTCGACATGTCGACACCCGGGGTCTCGTTCATGTTAGGATGCCCCTGCAGGCGGCTTCCGATCTTTCTCAGAGTCTTAAGCTCCTCGACCGGGAAGAAGTCCCTGTTGGCCAGGACCGAATAAAGTCCCGGCGCGGTATGCCCCTTGGACAGAACGAATCTGTCTCTGTCTGCCTTCTTCGGCTCCTTCGGATCGACCTTCATTTCTCTGAAATACAGATACGTGAACATCTCCGCGGCAGAAAGGCTCCCGCCCGGATGGCCTGAATTGGCGGCATGGGTAGCCTCGATGATACCCATCCTCACCTTGCAGGCGGTCTTCATCAATTCTTTCTTTTCAGCACCTGTCATAACCCTCTCCTTCGCTTATCATTCCTTGGCAGCAGCCTTTAGCGCTGCCATGACGTCTTTTATATTATCCATCGCCATAACTTTTTCTGCAAGTGCATCCGCTTCGGCCTTTGACCATTTCGAGATGATGCAGCGGGATGTGAGCACGAGCACCGGATTGACGCTGTACTCGTCAAGTCCGAACGATATAAGCAGAGGTATCATGAGCGGATCGGCAGCCGCTTCTCCGCACATTCCTACAGGAATGCCCGCTTTCTTTCCGCATTCGATGATTGTCTTTATCGCGCGCAGCACTGCAGGCTGGAACGCCGAATAGAGATATGCCACCTTCGCATTGCCTCTGTCCACCGCCATGGTGTAGCCGGTAAGGTCATTGGTGCCGATCGAGAAGAAGTCGGCCTCCTTTGCAAGAAGGTCGGCGATCATGGTGGAAGCGGCTGTTTCCATCATGCATCCCACTTCTATGTTTTCGTCAAAGTCGATGCCCTCTTTACGAAGATCTTCCTTGATCTCTTCAACCAGCATTTTGACGCTTCTTACCTCATCGACCGTGGTGACAAGCGGCACCATGATCTTTGCGTTTCCGAAAGCGCTTGCTCTTACGATGGCGCGCAGCTGCGTTTTATACATGTCCGGATTTGCCAGACAGTACCTTACAGCCCTGAACCCGAGGAACGGATTCTCTTCCTTTTCGAAATCCATGTATGGGATGTCCTTGTCGCCGCCGATATCGAGCGTACGGATGATAACGGTCTTTCCCTCCATGGTCTCGACCGCTTCCTTATACGCCTCGAACTGCTCATCTTCCGTCGGAAGATGCGTGTTGTCCATGAACAGGAACTCGGAGCGGAAGAGTCCGACTCCTTCCCCGTCGCATTCCATGGCCTTCCTTGCGTCCTTCGGAGTTCCGATGTTGCAGTAGACCTCGAGCTTGTCTCCGTCAGCAGTCAGAGTTTCCTTTCCTTTGAACTTTTTGAGTTCGCCTTTTTTCTTGATGAAATCCTCGCGCTTCTGGATGTATTTCGCAAGGATATCACCATCCGGATTGATGAAGACCTCTCCTTCAGTCCCGTCGATGACAGCTATGTCCTTGTCCTCCACCGCATCTACGATCCCCGGGACCGAAAGCACGGCAGGGATCTCAAGCGCTCTTGCGAGTATGGCCGAGTGGGAAGTAGGACCGCCCACTTCGGTGATGATGCCCGAAACGTTTTCCTTTACTATCTGAGAAGTCATCGAAGGAGTAAGATCCTTGCACACGAGCACCGTGCCCTGCGCCACCTTGCTTATGTCGATGTCCCTTATGCCCAGAAGTTTTTTGAGGATGCAAACCTTTACATCCATTATATCTGCAGCCCTCTGGCGCATCATCTCGTCCTCCATGGCCGAGAACATGCCGTGGAACATGTCGCATACAGCCGTAAGCGCGGATTCCGCGCACTGGCCTCCGTCTATCATGTTGAACATCTCTCCCGACATCGCCGGATCCTGGATCATGACAGCATGACCCATAAGTATGTCAGCTTCCTGAGGGCCTATATTCTCTCTTACGTCATCGGCCATGGCATATGTTTCTTCGATAAACTCGTCCATGGCTTTCCGGAACCGGTCTTTTTCTGCCTCTGTGTCTTCGATCAGTTTTGCCTCAAAAGAAAGATCCTGTTCGATAATGCGGCAAATGCTTCCGATACCGATTCCCCGTGATGCAGCGATTCCATTATACATATCCGTTCCTCCGTTAAGAAATGCCCCCCTGCATGAAAATGCAGGGGAGCACAGAATTGTGATCTTGATTATTCACCCATGCCGGACTCGATGAATTCAGCGAGTTCAGCAAGTGCTTTTTCTTCATCAGGACCGTCGCAAACGAGCTCGATCTCCGATTTATGCTTGATGCAGGCCGTCATAAGCAGCATGACACTCTTGCAGTCAAAGTCTTTTCCGTTGAATTTTACCGTTACTTTGCTCTGGTAATCCGCAGCCATCTTGGCAAGGCGGCTGGCCGGACGCATATGCATGCCCAGAGGGTCTTCAATGATGATTTTCTTTGATACCATTGCATACTCCTTGTATCTTTTCCGGGGTCTTGTTTAAATGAACGCCCACAGCGCCGGATCAGACCGGCACTGTGAGATCATTCCATTATAGATTAGTACATACCGATGCTGAATGCAAATGCGATAAGTACTGACAGCGGGCCTGTTACGATACGCGAGAACAGAACTGCCGGAACACCGTATTCGATGGTCTCAGGCTCTGCCTCTCCAAGTGACAGACCTACAGGGATGAAGTCGCATCCTACCTGACCGTCGATAGCGAACAGAGCCGGAAGCGCATACTGTGCAGGAATGGCACCCATAGCAAACTGCGAACCGAGCAGTGTACCGACGATCTGTGCGATTACGGCACCAGGTCCGAGGATCGGTGACAGGAACGGCAGCGAGCAGATGAAGCAGATCACCAGCATTCCAGGAAGTGTTCCGCACAGAGGCGCGATTGTCTTGGCTATAACGTTACCGAGTCCGCTGGCGCTGATGATACCGAGGATGGTACTTGTGAACGCCATGAACGGCAGGATGTTCTTGATCACCATGTCGATGGTGTCACGGCCCGCCTGGAAGAACTGGCCTACTACGTAGCCGACGCCCTTACCGAGACGTACAACGAATCCCTGCTTTTTGCCTTCGTTGGCAGCAGCGACCTCAGCCTTGGCCTCAGCCTTTGTCTTAGGGCCCTTGTCTTCAGCCGGCTTGGCAGCAGCAGCTTCCTTAGGAGCATCGCCGAGAACTTCGATATCTTTTTCCTTTACTGCCGAGCAGTAGATCTCAGGTGTGATGAACTGAGCGAGAGGGCCGGACTGTCCTACAGGCATCAGGTTTACTGTGAAAATGCCCTTCTTAGGATAGACGCCGCATCTTGCTGTTCCGCCGCAGTCAACGACTGCCACCATGATCTCTTCGTCAGGGAGAGTAGTTTTCCATCCGTCAACAGCAACTCCGCCGGACATGTCGGCGATAGCCTGTGCTACAGGGTGGATCCCGCCGCCTGTCACGCTGAGTACAGTGTGGCATGTTTCGGTAGGTGTTACCGTGAGAGGGCCGCCCCAGCCGCCGTCTCCGGCTTTGATCTTGATAGTCTTATACATCTTTGTTCCTCCTCTCACTACTTGCCCCTGGTCATGAACGCGTAGATCCTCTCAGTGAGAAGGCCCCTGATAAGGATGACGATCAGACCGACGATGAAGTAACGAACAGCGAGCCCGCCTGTGCTGAGCCCTGCCTCCTGCAGACCTGTCGCGATCCCAAGGAATACGAACAGTTCGCCTGCATTAGCGTGAGGGAAGAGTCCCGTGATAGGGTGTACAAAGCTTACTGTAGCATCGTAGTATGCAGGTTTGTACTTCTCATCAACGAAACGTCCGAATGTGTAGCACATCGGGTTTCCGAGGAAGAACACCGCCATGAGTGGCAGCAGTGTATATCTGAGCACTGCGAATTTGGTGATCTTCTTAGCGAAAGCTTCTACCTTTTCAGTACCGACCAGCTTGATGATGGAGTTTACGAATGTCATCAGGCATACGACCATAGGAATGATGCCCGTGACCCAACCCGCAAAGGTCTCGCCGCCGGCAGTGAACAGTGACATGAAGCCCTCTGCCAGTTTTGTGATAAATGCCATGTTTTTCCTCCTGTTTGCAACTTAGAATAACGTACCTCTGTCTCCATATACCATGGATACATTATTATATGAAACACCGGTGAAAGGCTGTAATTGCCCCGGCAGCCTGATCCCGGCGATGCATATCGTTATCTGAGTTTCTTACCTGCCTTGCCTCTTTTGGTTTCCATGAAAGCCTCCTGCTCTCTGGTCAGTTCTCTGCCTGTCAGCCGGACCTCGAGCGCTTCGAAAGCTCTGAAGTATCCCTGGAAGCGTTTCCACTCTTTTTTATCTAGTCCCTCCCCGATGTCGAGGAAGGTGTATATGCTGCTCCCCACCAGAGGATGCCCCATGAAGGTCTCTTTCTTATGGAAGCGGGACAGCACGCCTATGCCGTCCAGGACCTCGCATCCCGTGATGATGCCGTTGTTATCGCAGGCAACTATCGCAACATGTCCGTTCAGCACCTTTCCGCGCCTCTGCCCCATTCCTACGTTTCCCAGCTGACGCATTCTGCGGACTGCTTTTCTGTAGTCCTGTATCTGCAGGTAACCGCCTATTGACTGCATTATGAGCAAAAGCAGCAGTATCAGGAGCGCGACGGATATTCCGCTGAGTTTCATCTGATCCCTCCGGTACGATAGGGTTTTCCCATTATCATCAATGTAAATATTGTATCTATTCTTATGCACAATATCAAGCAAATATGTTCTGACCATTTGGTTTAATCTTGCATTCCGGTATCTGCTCCGACGCATTTGCGTCAGCAACAGCCGCAGTTGCACATTACTTGAATAATTGTTTCAATGATGCGTCCCGATGTCCCGTATTTACACAATTATCGACGCAAATGTTCTTGACATATGTATAAATCTGAAATATGATGTCCCTGTCAGATATGTAATCGATTTCTACCAGTATATAAATGAAAGGAGCACACAACCATGGTTAAAGCCGAAAGACCTTTTCTGATCGTCAATCCGAAATCCTATCTCTACGGGCAGAAGAGCCTGGAGCTTGCACTGGCTGCTGACAAAACAGCTGCCGAGACCGGCCTTCAGATCTTCTTCACCTGCCCGTATGCAGATATCCGCCTTATCAGAGAGAACACAAAGCACGTGGTGGTCTGCGCACAGTCTTTCGATCCGCTGACACCGGGACGCGGGATGGGCCACGTCCTTCCGGAATCACTCAAGGAAGCCGGCGCCGACGCTGTATTCCTCAACCACGCCGAGAATCCGAAGACCGTCGCTGAACTCAGCGCATGCGTCGACCGCGCCAAAGAGCTTGAGATGATCACGGTAATATGCGCCGACAGCACAAAGGAAGCTGCCGCCGTTGCCTGCCTCGATCCGGATATCGTTCTGGCAGAACCTACCGATCTGATCGGAACAGGCAAAACAGCAGACGACTCCTATGTGACAGAGACCGTGGCCGCGCTCCACAAAGTGAACCCGAATGTGCTGGTGATGATCGCGTCCGGCGTCGTCACAGCTGATGACTGCTACAACGTCGTACGTCTCGGCGCTGACGGCACTGGCGCCACATCCGGCATACTGAACGCTCCGTCGCCTGCCGTGCGCGTGCAGGAAATGGCGGAAGCCATCGTTAAAGCATATAAGGAAAGAGAGGGAAAATAATGAAGATCTACAAAGAGCAGATTGACCTGAAGTCCCACGGCGGGACACCGACTTTTATCAACATCACTCCTGAGGTAAAGAAGGCCATCGCAAACAGCGGCGTGCAGGAAGGCATCGTCACGATCATCTCCCCGCACACTACATGCTCCGTCTTCTTTGAGGAGTTCGTGCACGACACGACAGAGGACGGCACGGAATTCCTTCAGGTCGACCTCAACGCCGCACTGGCAAAGATCATTCCGGATCAGACCGAGATCCCTCCTGCAGGCCCTTATATGTACCCGGGTCCTGAACACTACGCCGACGTAGCTTCATGGCCGGATGCAGAAGCATACCTTCCGGGCGGAGACAAGACGGCCCTTCTCAACTGCGACGCGCACATGAAGGCCACACTTCTCGGCAACAGCGCGACGCTGGAGATCGCCGGAGGCAAGCTCGCGGTAGGCACAACAGGATATGTATACTTCGTAGACTTTGACAGGACCAGAGAGCGTCCGAGAAAATGCAGAGTCGTCATCATGGGAGAATAAGACAGGGAGGATACTGAAATGCTCGTAAACTCAAAAGAAATGTTTAAGAAAGCTCAGGAAGGTCATTACGCCGTTCCGTCAGCCAACGTGCTCGACATGGAGAGCATCAAGAACCACATCTCCCTCGCCGATAAGCTCGGACTGCCTCTGATCGTAGGTATCGCAGAGAGCCATCTGGGAGACAACATCAGCCTCGAGGACGCGGCTCTGGTCGGCAGGAAATATGCAGAAGAAGCAAGCGTGCCTGTAGTGCTCCACCTCGACCACGGCGAAAGCTTCGAAACATGCAAAAAGGCCATCGATCTCGGATTCACATCCGTCATGATCGACGCCTCCATGAAGAGCTTCGACGAGAACGTCGCAACAACGAGCAAGGTCGTAGAATACGCTCACGCCCGCGGTGTCACAGTCGAGGCAGAGATCGGCCACGTCGCCAGCAATTTCGACGAGAACGATACCGAGACCATGTACACGACAGCTGAGGAAGCATCCGAATTCGCCGCCAAGTCCGGCTGCGATTCCCTGGCGATCTCGATCGGAACAGCTCACGGCGTCTACAAGGCCAAGGCTATCCCTGAGATAAGCTTTGATTCTCTCGCTGCTATCCGTCAGGCTACGAACGTACCGCTCGTGCTCCACGGCGGATCGGGCTCCGGAGACGACAACCTCAGCCGCTGCGCGAAAGAAGGCATCTGCAAGGTCAATATCTACACCGACCTTTATCTTGCAGCCATGAAGGCTCTTGAGGACGGGGACAGCTCCGACTACTTCAAGGTACTGAAGAACCTCAAAAAGGGAATGAACGAGTGCCTCGAACATTACTACAAAGTGTTCGGCACAAAAGCTCAGTAGATAAAAGATATCTGCTCCGCGCGGCAGCATAATTAAGAAAATGGCCAGGGGGTCTGCCCCCTGGCCATTCTGATTTTTCGCTAATTTGCTTATTTCGTTTGTTTCTCTGCTTTTTCTGCGAGTTCGATGAGGCGCTTGGCGCATTCGTTGTCGGTGATGAGTATATTGAGGTAGCCTCCGCGTATGGCGCCTATCACCGCTTCCGCCTTTCTCTTGCCTCCGGCAATGCCGATCTTGCTCGGGATCTTCCGGATGTCCTCGAGGCGCATCGCGGCCACACGGTCATTGAAGAAACCGAATCCGTCTATATCGCCGTTTGAATCGTAGAACTGAAGGCACATGTCACCCACGGCTCCGTGGTCGACCAGAGACCTCCGCTCCCTTGCCGAGATGTATCCGGCCTTGTCGAGCGTATGCTCCACCCGGTCAGGCACTCCGATGCCGGCGACGACAACATTGAGCTTTTTGAAGTCCTCGAGGATGTAGTTGACCGCCTTTTCCTCAAGGAAGTACTCCAGCACCTTCCTGTCGGAGAAGACTGCCGGCGAGAGGAACTGCGAGTATGTGCCGCCGAACTTCTCGGCGTACTTCCTGGCGAGTTCGTTTCCCTGTATATCCGTGCCTTCGACCGTGATCTGGCTGATCCCTCCCTCGAGCGCAACGAAGAGAAGATCGTGGAACTTCTCATATGTCTTGTTCGTGCTGACGACATTGTTCAGCGTCTGCCCCATCGCGACACCGATCTTGTCGCCCTCCTTGAAGAAGCTGTGCAGATAGTCCGCCGCCTTGCCGAACATGTATGACGCAGACTCCTGCCTGGTGTCGAGCACGCTGTTCTCGACTATGACGACATCCTTGAGTCCGTATACCCTCTCAAGGGTCTTTTCCATATCGCCGTAGTCGTAAAAGCGCGGGTTGTGGAGTTCGATCGTGACGATGCCCATCTCCCTGCCCTTGCGCAGTATGCGCAGGACAGAGGATCTGGATATCCCAAGATAGTCCCCTACTTCTTTCTGATTCATGTCGTCCTGATAATACAGGCAGCAGACCTTGTATATCAGACGCTCGTCATCAACGATCTTTTTCATGAGGACCTCCGTTCTTTCTGCACCGCAGCGCGTTCCTTATCAGAAAATCTGGATCTCCGCTCCGTTCACAACGTCATCCTTCGTAACGATCTCGCCGTCCAGATTGATGCAGCCCGGACGGTAAGGAGTCGTGTCCGAACTGAACGCGAGAGTGCAGTGTCCCATCTCTTTGAGAGTGTGGACGGCCTCGTCGCCTACAGCCGTGATCTTATATGTCTTGCTTCCCAGCTTAAGGGTATCTCCCGGAGCAGGGTCTTCACTCAGTGTTCCGGCCGTATGCAGTATCGCCATATCCGCGAGTTCCGGCGGCGCGTCATCGTTAAACAGGATAACGAACTGCATCTCCATGGCAGGATCGAGAAATTCCATGGCCATGCTTCCGAGTCCGGTGATCTTGACATCGTATTTCATGATGAACCTCCGTTTCTTTTTCGTCGTTGTTCTGCGGCCGCCTCCCGGTAGACCTGATTTTCATGCCTGTATTATATATTTACGTGAAGGCTCATTTCAAGATAAATGTTCTGACCATTTGATTAAATAAAATGAATCAGAATATTCTCCCGGCAGTCACACTTACGCAAATGTTCAGAAACTATTGCTTGATATTTGTCTATATAATGTATATATTTTTCTTACGAAAATGATGCGGGCGGCACTGTGCCCCGGAGGCGGCCTGCAGGGAAAGAACAACGCAAATACTTAAATTAACAATAAAATCAGCAAGGAGGATCACTATTATGCTGAACATGAACTGGAAACTCGAGCAGAGAGAAAAAGAAGGCAAGATCATCAAAGTCGGTATCGTAGGCGCTGGCCAGATGGGACGCGGAATGGTAACACAGATGGTTCTCATGAAGGGAATGACACCTGCCATCGTATCTGACATCGACATCAACCTTGCTGTACAGGCTTTCAAGTACGCAGAAGTCACTGATGCGGACATCGTGGTTGCCAACACCCTCGAAGAGGCGAACGCAGGCATCGCGGCACACAAGTACGTAGCATGCGCAAACGCCGACTTCGTTTCTCAGGCAAAGGGCGTCGACGCTGTCATCGACTGCACAGGAGTTCCTGATGTAGGCGCAAAGGTCGCTACAGACGCAATGAAGAACGGCAAGCACGTAGTAATGCTCAACGTTGAGACAGACGTTGTTATCGGACCTTACCTCGACAAGTTCGCCAAGGATCACGGCGTTATCTACACAGGTTCCGCAGGCGACGAGCCGGGCGCTGTCATGGAGCTTTACTGCTTCGCTACAGCAATGGGCCTCAAGGTCGAAGTCATGGGCAAGGGCAAGAACAACAAGATCGACTACGACTGCAACCCAGACACAGTCCTCGAAGAGGCTACACGCCGCAAGATGAGCCCTAAGATGCTCACAGCTTTCAAGGACGGCACAAAGACCATGGTAGAGATGACCGCTATGTGCAACTACACAGGCCTCGTACCTGACGTTATCGGCGGACATGGTCCTAAGACAGCTCCTGGAACAGAAGGCGTCAAGGAGCTCAATGAGATCTTCAAGCTCAAGAAGGACGGCGGCATCCTCAACAAGCACGGTGTTGTTGAGTACGTAAACGGCATCGCTCCTGGAGTATTCGTAACTGTTTCGACAGAGAACGCTGAGATCGCTTATCAGCTCTCGTACCACAGCATGGGTCCTGGACCACTCTGGACACTCTACAGACCATATCACCTCTGCAACCTCGAGACTCCGCTCACAGTAGCTAAGGCAGTCATCGACGGCGAGAAGACATGCGTTGCCAAGGACGGCCTCGTAGCTGAGTGTATCACTCAGGCCAAGATCGACCTCAAGGCAGGCGACAAGCTCGACGGTATCGGCGGATACACAACACTCGGCTCCATCTGCACAGAGAAGGAAGCTACAGAGAAGGGATATGTGCCGTTCGGTCTGATCAACAAGAACGCTGTTATGAAAGTAGACTGCAAGAAGGGCGACCTGATCACATACGACATGGTAGAGCTCGACAAGGATACTCTGATCTACAAGCTCAGAAAAGAACAGGATGCAATGTACGGAAAGCACGTTCTGTAATCAAATTTCACAATCATAAAACCTCTTTACAAAAA
>JAFRFA010000088.1:0-6015 GCA_017434585.1 Mogibacterium sp.
CATCGTCCCGTGCTTTCGTATAAGCGGCGCCGGCATCGTTATGTACAGGGCGCTGCATATCGCGGATATGAGTCCTGATATGAGTGCAAGAGGGTGTATCGCAAGCGCATGGGGATCACCGTGCGTCGCTATCAGAAACGAACCTGCAACTACCATCGGCACCGCGATGATCATGCTGCCTCTTCTTTTGCCGGTCCCGCTTTTATCCATCACATACCGAGTTCTTCCATCGTTTCTTTGATTATTGCCGGCAGTCTGCGGCACTTGTCTTCAGAACTCGATGCCACCGACACCCTTACGCCTTTGTCGAGCGGGATCAGGAATGCGTTCTTTTCGTTCAGTCTTTTGCAGAGGGTGTCAGGCTCTTTGCACGGTACTGTCACGAAGAATCCCGCGCTGAAAGGCACTATCTCGAGCCCGCACTCCGCAGCCGCCTTTTCAAATGCTCTGCCCCTTGCGAGCAGCATGTCCCTTGCCTTCGCTCTTTCGGCCTCGACCTCTGTAAGGAGCCTCTCATCGGCATAGATGCGTTCTATGACTTCCTGCGGAGCTCTCGGTGAATTTGACCACGTGGCTCTGGCCGAGAACGAATTCACCTTTACGAATTCCTCTGCGACTTCAGGACTGTATGCGAGGCAGATCATGGCCGCGCATCTTGCTCCGTATAGAGTAAATGTCTTCGAAGCGCTGTATGCGATGACCGGCAGTATATTGGACCTGAGATTGTCGGCGACAGGAAGGAATTCCCTGACTTTTTCAGGCTCTCCCGCAAAATCGATGTATGCTACGTCGAGCACCAGAGCTATCTTCTTTTCTTCAGGTACGTCATCGAGAACTCTTTTGACCCCATACCAGTCTTCCATGCTGAGCGAATAGCCTGTCGGATTGTTGGCAGGAGTGTTGAGGATGATAACGAGGTGTTCCTGGTTTCTCGTGAGCTTCTTTACCTTGTACTCAAAGTCTGCGATATTGAAACGGCCTTCCCCGTCGAACATATCGAAGCGCTCTATACCGCGGTAAAGCTCGCCGGATATACTCTTGTAAGGAGCCCAGTGCCAGCTGTGCGTTAGTATTTTGTCGCCCGGCTGGGAATAGTTGGCAATGGCGTTCCTTATAGCGCCCGTGCCTCCCGGTGTCCCGACGACAGCTACATAGCTTTTAGGCTCATAACCGCCGAATGCCGCCTTTGCTATCGCTTTTTTGAAAGCAGGTGTGCCCGCTATCGGCGCGTAGGCTGCGTAACTCTTTGCAGGCAGGCTCTTCATGATCCTCTCGACAGACCTCAGTACTATCAGCTCTCCGCTGTCGTCGTAAAGTGCTCCTACAGTCGCGTTTATGACCTTTTCCGGCCCGTACTTTTCGACCGCGTCAAGAGCCGCCCCGCTCGCCGCAAAGACCTTGTCTTCTTTCGGTATCTCTCTTCCGTTGTATGCCGCCATGCTTTTCATATCTGTCAACTCCTCCAATTCTTTATGATACAGTTCAGATCCTGCCCTCTGCTCTGTCGATCTTCAGGTTCCTGAAATACAGACAGATATCCGTCAGGACCATGGAAATATCCAGAATGTAGAACCAGAACGAAAGGTGCAGTTCGCCCGTTCTGTTGTAGATGATCACCTTGGACGCGAGGCCGAACAGGTATCCTATGACGATCAGGACCTCGAACAAAAGACTCTTGCCCAGTGTGGTCCTGCTGGTAACAGATTTATAGATATTTGCCGGCCAGGAGCAGCCGAAGATGATCAGCATCATGACCTCGCAAAAAACTACTTTATCCATCCTTTTGTTTATCCTCCGCTGCGGCCGCTTCCCTGCGGCCGATCTTTACTCTCTTTATCTTCTCTCCCAGAGCGCTGTACCTGGCCTCATACTCGGTCTCTATATTGTCCTTGCTCAGTTCGGGGTCGGCATGAAGATCCCTGGTCAGTTCAAGCACCCTGAGGTCGGCCGCCGCAATCTCGAGCACAGACCATTCGAAGAGGTCTGTATTGTCCGTCTTGAACGTGACCGTCCCGTCCTCTTTCAGGACCCTGAAGTACGACTTAAGCCGGTCCCTGTAGGTGAGCCTTCTTTTGTACCAGTAGTTTTTCGGGAGTGGATCGCTGAAGTTCAGGTAGATCCCCGCGGCCTCTCCGTCTGAGAACCAGTCCGTGAGATCGCCCGCATGGGTCGGGACGAACGTTACATTTGCAAGGCCTTTCTCCCTGATCTTCTCCATCGCCCTGAGCATCACGCTCATGTTGCCCTCTACCGCAATGAAATGATGTTCAGGCTCGCGCTCAGCGAGTCCGGAGATGAACCTGCCCTTGCCGCATCCGATCTCGATGAATAAAGGCGCGTCCTTTGACAGTTCTCTCCATCTGCCCTTCATCTGCGCAGGCTCATATATCAGGAGGTCTTCATAGGCCTCATATTTTTTATCAAGATTCTTTAAGCGTCTTTGCCTCATATTACAGACCCTATCTGTCTCGACGCTATAATGAGCGCCAGGAACAGTATCATAAGCACCGCAGCGACCGCATCGCCGCGATGGAAGTGTATCTCGTTCATGCGCGTACGCCCGTCTCCCCCATGGTAGCATCTGGCCTCCATCGCCAGCGCGAGATCGGAAGCTATCCTGAATGAGCTTACAAAGAGAGGAATGAGTATCGGTACGAGATTCTTCGCCCTCTGAAGAAGGTTTCCCGTTTCGAAGTCGGCGCCTCTTGCCTGCTGCGCCTTTATTATCTTGTCCGTCTCTTCCATGAGAGTCGGTATGAACCTGAGTGCGATGGTCATCATCAGGGCCAGCTCGTGGCTCGGAAGGCCTATCTTCGAGAACGGCTTAAGGAGCTTCTCGAGACCGTCCGTGAGCTCGATCGGCTTGGTCGTGAGCGTCATCACGGATGAACCGATGATGAGCAGGATCAGTCTGACCGCCATAAAGAAAGCCCGGCTGACTCCCTCCTCGGTGATCTTCAGGAACTTCCACTGCCACAGCACCCTTCCGTCGACCATGAACAGATTGATGACAAAGGTGAATGCTATGATCAGAAATACCGCGGTCAGTCCCCTGAAGATGAACTTAAGCGGAACCTTCGATACGGCGATCACCGCGAAAAGTCCCGCAGCAGCGATGATAAAGCCCAAGAAATTGTTCACGACAAACAGCTCCACGATGTAGAGCAGTGTCGCGATGATCTTCGTCCTGGCATCGAGCCTGTGGATGACAGATCCTCCCGGATAGTATTGTCCGAGTGTGATATCTCTCAGCATTTCCCGAGGTACTTCCTTATATCTTCAGCAGCCTCCTCTATGGTAAGGGCGCTGCTTTCAAAGCCCGCCGTTTTCGCGGCCAGCTCATTTACTATCTTTCTTGCCGGCGGAAGATCAAGACCCATCCCGGTCAGTTCATTCTCGTGCGAGAAAACTTCTGAAGGAGTGCCCTCAAGGCTTATCCTCCCCCCTCTCATTACCAGGATGCGGTCCGAGATGTCTGCGATGTCCCCCATATTGTGGGACACGAAGATGAGGATTATCCCCATATCTTCGTGTATCCTTCTGATCATGGAGAGTATCTCCCTGTGGGCGGACGGATCGAGTCCAGCTGTAGGCTCATCGAGTATGAGGACCTTAGGATGCATGGCGATCACGCCGGCTATAGCGATCCTTCTCTTCATTCCGCCTGAAAGCTCGAACGGCGACAGAGCCTTTATTTCTTCATAATCGAGTCCGACCAGACTTATCGCGTGCCTGACTCTTCTGTCTGTCTCCTCTTCCGTGAGGCCGAGGTTCTTCGGTCCGAAAGCCACATCCTTTGCAACGGTCTCCTCGAACAGCTGGTATTCCGGATACTGGAATACCAGGCCGACCCTTCGCCTTATCTCAGTCATACGCGTTTTGCTGTCAGTGATGCATGTGCCGTCTATCCATATCTCTCCCGAATCAGGCCTGATGAGTCCGTTCAGATGCTGCAGAAGCGTAGACTTTCCCGAACCCGTATGGCCTATGATACCGAGCACCATTCCGTCCGGAACATCAAAAGAGACTCCGTCGAGAGCAACGGTCTCTCCCGGCATTCCGGGCTCATACGTATATCTGATATTCTTTACAGAAATGGCCATACCGTATTATTTCCTTTTCAGATACTCTGCCATGTCGTCTATGCTCACAAGCTCTTCGGGCAGTCCGGCGCTGTCACGCAGGGCGATGAGCGGCGGCATCTCAAGACCCGCCCTGTCTATCATTTCCCTGTCTGAGAACAGTTCATCAGGCGTCCTGTCGTAGAGGACCCTGCCGTCTTTCAGGACTATCACCCTGTCAGCCTGCTCGGCTTCGTTCATGAAGTGGGTTATGAGTATGCAGGTGATACCATCGGAGTTCAGCTCTCTGATTATCTGCATCACGCTTTCTCTTCCCTTCGGATCGAGCATAGCCGTCGGCTCATCAAATACTATGCACTCCGGCCTCATCGCCACGGCGCCGGCTATTGCGATCCTCTGCTTCTGTCCTCCGGAAAGCATGTGCGCTCCCTTATCCCGGAGCTCATACATACCTACTCTTTTGAGAGCGTCATCCACCCTTTTTCTGATCTCTGAAGGTTCCACTCCGAGATTCTCCGGTCCGAAAGCAACGTCATCCTCGACTATCGAGCTGACTATCTGGTTGTCCGGATTCTGGAAGACCATTCCAACCCGGCTCCTGATATCCCAGATATGCTCATCGTCCTTCGTGCTGAATCCGCTGACGATGACAGCCCCGGACGTCGGTGTCAGAAGACCGTTCAGACACTTGGCGAGAGTGGATTTGCCCGAGCCGTTCATTCCGACGATCGCAGTAAAGCTGCCCTTTTCGATATCCAGACTGATACCGTTAAGGGCCCTTTTGCCGGCGACCTCGTTGCCGCTCTCGTCTATTTTCGTGAATTCGATCACCAGATCTCTTACACCGATATAACTCATTCTGTTCCTCTTCGGGGATCCTTCCCTGCAAAGTGCCTAACATTATAAGTATATTGGTCTGCGCCCCGAAATACAAGAATAAGGGCATACGTGAAAAAGCCGGGCATCACCCGGCTCCGTCGCGAGCGTCAGCTCTATTTGTTTTCGAAGACTTCTCCGGCATAGACCTTTGACGGATCCACCTTCGCTTTGACCTTCTCGTTCCATTCAGCAGGATCCACGTCGTGGATCGCTACAGACAGATGGCTCCTCTGGCATCCCAGTGATTCCATCATGGCCTCGACTACCGCTTCAGCTGTTTTTTTCTTGGTCTCGTCGTCTCTTCCCGCAAACATGCTGATATCTACATGTGGCATTTTGTTCCCTCCTTGCAGAATTATATTACGATTACTGTAAAAATATTACGATAATTCCCGTTTTTTTACGTCTAACCCCAGTTGAGGCCCACTCCTGCAGCGACAGCTCTGTCATATACCTTTTGTGCTGTATACAGATCGAGCGCTCCGATACCTACGTTCTCGAACACTATGATCTCATCATCCGATTCGCGTCCCGGGATCTTTCCGAGCAGATAATCCCCGATATCTCCGGTGAACTGATCCCTGCTTAGGGTCCCCTCATCGAGAGGTCTCAGTATGTCTCCGGACTCGGAGAGGACGGCTTCTTCGGAGTCGAAGTATATCTTGCCGCATCTGTCGAAGGCCTTCGGGTCGAGCTCCTGCATGTCATAAGTATAGGCCCCGACCGCGCTTATCACAGCGCCCAGTTTGAAAAACTCTGCGCTGCAGACGGGAACAGGGGATGTTGTGACAAGAGTCACGAGATCCGCACCGTCAACTGCCGCATTGGTATCGTCCATCGCGATGATCTCAGTGCCGTAGTGTCCGAGTTCCTTATTGGCTCTCTCGGTGAAGTCCACAGTCTTTTTTATGTCCCTCGCCGCGACTCTCACCTCTCTCAGATGCCTGACGCTCAGCATGGCTTCAAGCTGGGCCATCGCCTGGCTGCCGGTCCCTATCATGGCTCCTGTGGATGCATATCTGTTGCCGAAGATATCGAATGCCGCGCCGCTGGC
>JAFRFA010000089.1:0-15196 GCA_017434585.1 Mogibacterium sp.
ACTAACAAGTTTTGCTTGTTTGTCTTTGTTTCAAAGTCTTTCTTTTTTCAGGGCCGAAGCCCTTCAAATTTCAAGACCTGTTCTGCACTATGAAGTTTTCAAGGTTCCGCTGTGCTTTTCAGCGACAGCTCCATTATTTTATGCAAACTATCCCCTTGTGTCAACACCTTTTTTAAACTTTTTTCAAAAAGTTTTTGTACTGATTCCGGTACTTTTTGTCAACCATTTTGAGGACAGTTTTTGCACTGCTGTCTGCGAAGAAAAACCGGGCTTCCGCCCGGATCGTTTCCTTATTGTCCGGAGATATCTACTCTTCCATATCGCGTTCGGCTGCCCTCTCCTGTCTGGTCACTGCCGCGCTCATCAGCACATCCTGCTCGGCCGCTATGTCTTCCTTGATCTTGCTGATGCGCCTCTGGGCGTTCTTCTGCTCGCGGATGCCTTCCTTGGCTTTTGCGAGAGCGCGCTTCTCATCCTCCTGGGCCTCTCTGAGTCTTTCTTCGTTGCCCGTGACGAAGCCCGGTCTGATGTACTCGATGCGGAACGACTGAGCGAACCTTCTGAGCCCGAGAACTACCAGGCATATGCCGATGAGAAGAGTGACCGGTACGTGGAACACCGACGTGTTGAAGAACATATAAATGCCGAGCAGCATCATGAGTATGTTGAGCCCGATGCCGACTCTCTGATCTCTGGATGTGCTCATGATATCCAGCGAATCCTCTCTGAACGACAGCACTCCTTCGATCATCAGAAGCGTTGCGAACAGGCTCTGCGCCGACAGGTCGTCGGTGATCTGTCCTGTGATGACAGCGGCTCCTAGCAGCAGCATGATGACTCCGTCCTTGGTTATGCTCACACCCATCTCGCTGGCGTCGAAGTCGGCTCTGCCGCTGACCACCAGCTCGACCGCTCCGAGTATTATGAATACCAGGCCTATGATGAAAGCGACTGTCAGGAACGCAGCCGTGCCGTTTGCTATGCAGAATATGCCCGAGCCTATCATCGCGACGCTCGCGAGCATCATCAGTGTTCTCATCGTCTCCTCCTTGCTTGCCGCCGGGGATCGGCCCCCTCAGCCGGCGTCTGTTATACTACCACGCCATAAGGCCGGATTCAAGGGAAGAAAAAAGCCCGCTCATGCGAGCGGGCCGTGTAAGCATGACGCTTAGCCGAGGTCGTATCCAGCGTGGAACGCCTTCTTGTTGAGGTCGATGAACTTCGCCTTTACGTTGGCTTCGATCTCTGCATCCCAGTCGATGTCGTCGAGACCGCCCATGGCCTTGATGAGCGCTCCGAGCAGAACGATGTTCATGGCTTTAGGGTTGCCGAGCTCTGTAGCTACTTCGGCTGCCTTGAACGCCTTTACATCGCAGATGCCCTTGAGGTGCTCGATGATGCCTTCAGGATATTCGGCGTTGCCCAGGTTTACCGGTACCGGCTGGATCTGGAAATCGTTGATGACCATCGTGCCGCCGATCTTGAGGTGGTCGAGCCATCTGAGAGCTTCCATCTCTTCGAATGCCACGATAACGTCTGCCGATCCTCTTCCTACGATAGGGCTGTATACCTTATCTCCGAATCTGACCTGAGTGGATACGGATCCGCCCCTCTGGGACATTCCGTGGATCTCGCTCATCTTTACGTCGTAACCGGCCTTCATGAGTCCGGATGTGAGGATCTTACTGGCCAGGATAGTTCCCTGTCCGCCTACTCCTACCAGGAGGATATTCTTTACTTCACTCATTACCTTGTCACCTCCTCAATAGCTCCGAATGGGCAGACCTGCTTGCAGACTGTGCATCCGTTGCAGCTTGTGTAGTCCACGACTACCTTCTCCTTTGTGGAGATCAGAGCCGGGCATCCGGTCTTTACGCACATCTTGCAGTTCTTGCACTTGTCCTGATCGATCTTGCACTGTGTCTTGTGCAGGGTCGGGAACTCGTCGAGATCCTGCTGGCTGAACTTCTTGAGCACGCACGGCCATCTTGTGATGAGTACTGTAGGCTCGTCCTTCGGCAGCAGCTTGTCGAGCGCGGCATTGACCTCGTCGAGGTGGTTAGGGTTGACGGTGATGATGTTCTCTTCCTTGACGCCGATAGCCTTGCAGAGTGCAGGGATATCTACCTCAGGAGCTTCCTTGCCCATCAGGGTGTATCCTGTGCCAGGGTTCTGCTGGTGGCCTGTCATTCCCGTGATACGGTTGTCGAGTATGATCGACAGGTTGTGGCCGCTGTTATATACGGCATCCATCAGGGAGTTTACGCCTGTGTGGAAGAATGTCGAGTCTCCGATAACGCTGGCGACCTTTGTGTCCTTGCCGGCGTCCTTGAGAGCGATCGATGCGCCGTGGCCCTGAGAGAGCGATGCGCCCATGCAGATGGTCGTATGTACGGCGTTCAGCGGAGGAGCCATTCCGAGCGTATAGCACCCGATGTCTCCTGTGATCATGAGGCCCTTTCTCTTCGACAGTGCGTAGAAGAGTCCCCTATGAGGGCAGCCTGCGCAGAGTGCAGGAGGTCTGACGACTGTCTGCATGTCTGACTTGTATGTCTCAGGCTCTACTCCGAGGAATGCCTTTCTTACGATATCTGTATTGAGCTCGTCGAACTTAGGAATGACATCCTTGCCCGTGCACTCGATGCCGAGCATCTTTACGTGCTCTTCGATGTACGGATCCATCTCCTCTACGATGTAGACCTTGTCCACCTTGGAGCAGAAATCCTTGATCAGCTCGTCCGGCATAGGGAAGGTGAGTCCCAGCTTGAGGTACGAAGCGTTGTCTTCGAAAGTCTCTCTTGCATACTGATACGAAACGCCGGATGTGATGACACCGATCTTCGTGTCGTGCATCTCGACTCTGTTGAACTCGCAGTCGTTTGCGAATTCCCTGGCAGCCGCTACTCTCTCTTCGAGTGTGGCTCTCAGCACCTTGGCGTTTGCCGGCGCTGTTACATACTTTTTGATCTTCGGCTCGTAATCAGGTACTGCAGCTTCTTCTCTGTCGCCCAGCTCAACGATGCCCTTGGAGTGGCATGTTCTGGTCGTAACATGGAAGAGTACCGGCATGTCGAATCTCTCGGAAAGAGCGAAAGCCTTCTTCATGAAGTCCTTCGACTCCTGCGAATCCGACGGCTCAAGCATCAGAAGCCTTGCCGACTTGGCTGTGTTTCTGTTGTCCTGTTCGTTCTGCGAGCTGTGCTGACCCGGGTCGTCGGCAACTACCATAACAAAGCCGCCGGTGACTCCTGTGTAAGCAAACGTGAAAATAGGGTCTGCAGCTACGTTCATTCCTACGTGCTTCATCGCACAGAAGGATCTTACGCCTGCGATCGAAGCACCGATCGCTGCCTCTGTGGCTACCTTTTCGTTCGGAGCCCACTCGGAGTATACGTCTTCTCCGTACTGAGGCATGTTTTCGAGGATCTCGGTGCTTGGTGTTCCCGGATATGCCGATGCGAATCTCGCGCCGCCTTCCCAGGCTCCGCGGGCTGTCGCTTCGTTACCGGACATGATCACTTTCATAAATCATTCCCTCCTAAAACAGTAATTAATGCCCTTACGCAATCATGTCTTCTATTAATAATAGAAGAGAAATAATTGACCGCAGATATTTTATCACTCCGTTCAATGCCGTTCAATGAATGGCTCGTGAAAAAAGCGTCATGTTCCTTTTTAAAACATGACGCTAAAACTTAACAATAAACACATTGTACAGAAACGGTTCTTCATTATGCAGGCCGCAGGGCCGGTATGTTGTCCAGCTCTGATTTCAGCTTTTCTTTCTCGTTTCTGAAATCTATATCATTCTGTATATTCAGGAAATAACTGTCTGATACTCCGAAGTATTTTGCCAGTCTCAGTGATGTATCGACAGTTATCTTTCGCCTGCCGTGGAGGATGTCCTGGACACGGGAAACCGGAACCCCTATATCCTTTGCAAGCCTGTATGCCGATATATTCATAGGCTCCATGAATTCCTCTTTTAAGATCTCACTAACAGAAGGTGTTTCTATACGCTTACTCATTTTTATCATCTCCAATCAGTGGTAATCGACTATCTCAACATCTGTTGCATCACCGTCCTGCATTCTGAAGCAGATCCTGTACTGATCATTGATCCTGATGCTATACTGGCCACCCCTGTCTCCCTTAAGCGCTTCCAGACGGTTGCCGGGCGGCACACAAAGGTCATCAAGTTTTTCTGCATTGTCTATCATTATCAATTTACGCAAAGCTGTCTTTTGTATTTTCTGCGGAAGCTTTGCCGATACTGTCTGGCAGTAAATCTTTTCAGTTTCTTTATCTGCAAATGACTTGATCATAATATACCTGTTTTGCGTGTACATGTCAATCGGTAACATCCTTCTATTCTGTCTGCCACACGAAGTCTGTAAGAGAGCGTGCTACGGCAGATCGCACCTCACAGGGTCCGCTTTATATGTCAGCTTGAGTCATAGTATGTCAGTTTATGTCATCGTTGACGCCTGCCAGCCAATATCTCTCTTCGAGAGTCAACATTAAGTCACATCCTATCTGCTTTGTCTGCAGATGTTGACGCCCGTACAGCCTAAATTTACGAAGCGGCATCAAATATTTTCACCACGAGACATATTCGCCTATTGTTTTTGACGCCTATTCCAATTCTCCAGCTGCTACGGCGTCATACATCGCCCTTATGAAGGTTTATCTCCAAGTAAAAGTTGACGCCTGACACCACATAATTACTGTTGCGGCATTAACACAGCTTTCTAAGGACGCGGTCTGAGCCTCGTATCGATCATATCCTGCACCGGCGAAGGATCGAATCCTCCATTGAGATCATCAAAGGTGAAGAATACGTCACGCCCTGGGATGAGGCCTTCAGCGAGATAGCCATTGACTTTGTTAAGAAATATCCTCTGGTAATTTGGATCGTTCATCAGCCCCTCATGCTCGATTATCACCTCGGATCTGAAGTCGATAGTAGATAAAGCTGTGAAATCGGAGTAGACCATGATGCCGTTTATGACATGCGGCAGCTCGTAAACAAACGGGATTCCGTATGAGATGAGCATATTTGCGATGATCACTTCGGATTTTGATCGCATGAGCGTACCGTCTATAGATCTCATGATCAGTATTTCAGGATTCTTTTGTTTGTACTGCTTCTTTTCACGCTCCTTTTGAGCCTTCCATTTCTTCGCCGCATCCGGCAGTCCTGAAGTATAACCCGGCAGCAGCGGATCCCGGTATATGAAAGGAAGCCTTTCGCTGACTGCTTCATAGCTTATATCAAGATGCCCCTCATTCAGCGCACGAAGAAGTGCTATCTCCGAATCAAGACTGTCGATCAGTTCTTTCAGGTACCTGAACTCTCTTATGTTCCGGACTTCCTGATTGGACTCATCACCAAGGTAAACGCGTGCTTCCGCACCTTTATTCTTGGCATAGTAATATTTCTTTGACCGGCGGGAAGAAACCTTAAGGAATGTGTCCGAGTATTCGTGCAGTTCGAGCAGTCTCGATGCCTTGACAGATCGTAGGTTTTCAAGACGGCTTAGCGCCTGTTTTGTTTCGTTGATATATCTCATATCCATGCATATATTCTATTTTGCATCTGCAAATCAACGCAAACCGAAAAAGCACTGAATCCGGCATTAGGATCCCTCATTTTGGGCCGCACTATTCGAAAAATGATCAAATCAAACTTTATCGGTAAACTCAATAACTCCATTCCTGCACATGTTGCCCGGAAATGTCAGAGTCACATCAATGCCAGAGGCATAATAATACCGGCAGCCTGATCGCCGCCGGTTGTGATAGTCTTTCATCAATTATAATTTATTATTTGGACTGGTAGTCGACGCATTGCTGGCGGTCGAGGAAGAAATGGATACCCGGTGAGCTGTCCTTCCATCTGTCCTCCTGGAAGCCGTTTGCAGGCTCGATCCACTTGCCGACCTCATAGTAGAAATCGGGGTCGACTGTCGACTGGGCCCAGGTGTAATTCTCGGTCTCATCTATGCTGGTTATCTTGAGCACTTTGACCTTCGACACCCTTCCGGTCTCCATCGTCGCCATGCAGCGTTTGGCATCGCGCGGAACAAGCATCATGACCACCCTCAGATCCGTGCAGCACTTCCACGCTATGAAAGCCTCCCCTTCTTCAGGACATCTCATTTTATACCACTTCGTTTCATCGTCGGTTATGACCTTGTCCTGATTGATCGCATCCTCGAGGACCGACGAATAAATGTTGGCCCCGCGAAGGTCGATGTCTGTCATATCCTGGAAACGGAAGCTGCATCCTCTGGCGAGGCAGCCTCTCAGCTTCATCCCGGTCAGCTTATTATCGTAGAAAGCCACGTTGTCAAGCTTCGAACATGAAAAATCCGTCCCTCTCAGATCGCAGTTTTCGAAAGTCGAGCGCGACAGATCAAGGCCGGTCAAGTCGCGGCCCGAAAGGTCGAGACCTTTTATGACGCAGTGCTTCATGTTGAGTCTTCCGTCGATGTGGCCGAGTTCGCCTCCGTCAGCGTCTTCCCTGAACGCCAGAAGTCTGTCCATCTCTTCGATGGATCCGATGCGCCTTTTTTCGCTGTCGGCTACAGGCACATACGCCTCATTGTCTTTTACGAAGTCAGTCTCCGATGAAGAGAAATTCATTTTTCTTCCTTTCAATTCCCTGCTAACCCTTATATTTCGATTATACTCTTCTTTCATCCGGTGTGACAGTCCCACATGTTTAACGGGGCCTGTCCCCGTTAGTAGTATTTACCGGGGACAGGCCCCGTTAGAAACAACTAATTGGGAAGCAGCTGAAAATATGAAAAGCCCCGCAACGGGTATGAAATATCCGTCACGGGGCTCCATATAAGCTGTTATCCGCTTGTAGCCATGAGGTCTGACCCCCTGGCCAGAGATTGGACTGTTAATTTGCTGCGGCCTTATTTGTGTTTGCGCTTTCAGGGACTCTGTACGATCCTTCTCTGCTGCGGAAGTAGAAGAGTGTTCCGAGCAGCAGCACGACTCCGACGATCAGAGGCACTACAGGGCTCTTCATGAATCCTGCGATCACGTAGGATACCGCGGATACGACAGCAACTGTTGTCGCGTATGGCAGCTGCGTAGCTACGTGCGAAACGTGGTTGCAGTTCGCGCCTGCCGAAGCCATGATCGTTGTATCCGATATCGGCGAGCAGTGGTCGCCGTATACAGCGCCTGCCATGCATGCTGCGATGATCGGCGTAGCCAGCTCAGGATGTGTTTCCGTGATGGCAAGTCCGAGCGGGATGAGGATACCGAAGGTTCCCCAGGATGTTCCGGATGCGAATGCGAGCACACACGCGATCAGGAAGAGTGCTGCAGGGATGACTCCTACTGCGGCTCCGCTCATTCCCTTGACGAGTCCGCTGACGAAATCAGCAAGTCCGAGGCTGTCTGTCATGGCCTTGAGGGACCATGCGAGCGTCAGTACGAGTATAGGCGATACCATCGCTTTCATTCCTTCAGGGATGCAGCTCATGCACTCGTTGAAAGTGATGGTGCGTCTGCATGTGTAGTAGATGATTATGATGACCAGCGCCACGAGAGCTCCCATCGAGAGTCCGACCGATGCGTCGGACTCCGAGAATGCTGTAACAAAGCTTGCTCCGCTGAAGAATCCGCCTGTATATACCATTCCGAGCACGCAGGCTATAACGAGTACGACTACCGGGAACACGAGGTCAAGAACGATGCCCTTGTCGCTTCCCTCTTCTGCAGCGTCCGCGTTTGCCGCGTTGTCGTCAACGACCGTGAAGAGGTCTCCGTTTTCGATAGCGTTCTGCTCGAACTCGGCCATCTTCAGATAGTCGAATTTCATGAGGATGAGCGCGAATATCATGACGAGAGTGAAGAGTGCATAGAAGTTGTACGGAATGCACTGGATGAACAGGTGGATGCCGTTCTGTCCTTCGCCGGCGAAGCTCGATACTGCAGCAGCCCATGAAGATACAGGAGCGATGATGCAGACCGGTGCGGCTGTCGCGTCGATGATGTAGGCGAGTTTTGCTCTCGATACTTTGAACTCGTCGGTAACAGGCTTCATTACCGAGCCAACTGTCAGGCAGTTGAAGTAGTCGTCAACGAAGATGATAATTCCGAGAAGCACTGTTGCGATCTCGGCGGCTACACGGGTCCTGACTTTTCTGAGGGCCCATCCGCCGAATGCCTTGGAGCCTCCGGAGAGGTTCATCAGCGCCACGATGATGCCGAGGATGACGAGGAAGATCAGTATTCCTACGTTCCATCCGTCGCTCAGCGAAGCGATGAGTCCGTCCTTGAGAACATGATTTACGATACCGTCAAAGTCGGCTCCGGCGTAAAGGATCGCGCCGGTGAGCACTCCGAGGAACAGCGAACTGTATACCTCTTTTGTGATCAGCGCCAGACCGATGGCGATGAGAGGGGGCAGTACAGCCCATGCGGTTGCGTAAAGAGCAGGTGCGTTTTCCATTAGTTTACCTCCAAATTTCTTTCATACCTGTCAATAAAGAAAAATCCATGAATAACGCTTGAAACGTTCATGGATGAGGTAATCATTATTAATTCCTATACCATGATAGCGCTCCACTTACGTGACAGTACGATGCATCTTATTACATCGTCCCAGCCTGTCAGTCCGGGTCTCTGACTGGCTTCGGCGGATCACCCTTTCACGGCAGCGTTCCCTCGCTTTTCTTGCCGCTACTCTTGATCTCCGCGACCTCTATCGGGTCAGGTGTTATTCATTTGATGTCCCTATAATAAGTACAAGGAAGTACAATGTCAACTGTTTTTGTGAAATTTACCAATATTATTAACAAAAATACAAAGCAATTGACAAATTCATACAAAATACCGTTTTTCGGTCAGTATATGAACACAGGAGTGCCCTCTGCGACCATGTCATACAAAGCCGCTGCCTGTGACTCAGGCATGTTGATGCATCCGTGCGAGCCGTTGCCCATGTAAATACTGCCTCCGAAATCGGATCTCCAGCTTGCGTCGTGCATGCCGTATTCGCTTCCGATGAACGCCATCCAGTACTGCACGAAGGACTCGTACTCTTCGCCGTTGTCCTCCAGTCCCTTGAGGTTGACGTTGCGGGCTTTGTATATGACGCTGTACTCGCCGGTAGGTGTATCGTGGTTGCCGGCGTTGCCCGTGACGACAGGAGAGCTCAGAGCGCGCTGGCCGTCCACGAAGTATGAGAGCTGCTGATCGGCTATGCTCACCCAGATGTAGGTGCCGCCCATGCCGTAGCTCGGCGCCTCTACCGTTACCGTCGCAGTCGCTTCGGCTTTATTGCCGCTCGGGTCTTCGGCGACCGCCTTTACGGTATAGTCGCCCGCGCTGTTGTAGTCGACATCCATATCGCTGACGCTCAGTTTGACATTGCCGCTGTTGTCGATGACGTCGAACATCGACTCCAGATCATCTTCGCTGAGCACATCTCCGACATAGGTGGTCAGATCGTGCGTCTCCGTGAACACAGGAGCTTCGTTGTCTACTATGTCTATAGTATATCTGCGGTACTGATGGCCCTTGTACATGATCGTCAGCGTGTGGTTCCCTGCGCTGTCGAAAATCTGTCCGTCAACGGGCTCGTCATCATACAGCAGCTGCGTATTGTCGAGCACGAACTGCCTGTCTTCGTCGGACAGGCCGGAAAGATCCACGTACTCTGCTATATCCGCAGGTATAGTCTCTCCCAGCTCGAGTCCGAAGCTGGTATAGGTATATTTCGGGTTCAGCGTGAGCGACGGATCGCAGGAAGACAAAACAAAGCATGCTCCCAGCATAAGCGCGAGCATCAGCAGCTTTGCTATCATTCTTTTTGTTCTGCTACTCTTCGTCACTGTACTCCGGTCCTATAGCGTTTATGACTCTGGCGGCGATCGGCGCTGCGACTTCCGAGCCGTAGCCTCCGTTCTTGACCCATACCACGAAGGCGTATGGAGCATCCTCATCGCCCGTGAATCCGACGAACCACGCGTCAGGCGTGTCGGAGCCGTTCTCTGCGGTCCCGGATTTTGCATACATGTCCATGCCGTAGAAATTGTCTTCTCCGTAACTTTCCACGACGTTGTTTTTCATCATGCTCTTCAGTTCTTCTGCCGTGTCCTCATCGATGTAGCGGCCGAGGCTCTTGCCCCCGCTGATCTCCTTGATGAAGGTGGCGCTCTTGAAAAGCGACGGCTGCACAGGCGACCCTCCGTTTGCGATCGCGCCCATGTATACCATCATAGCGCACGGATTGACCTGGTCTTCTGCCTGGCCTATGCCCGCCCAGCTGAGCTTGACATCGTTGTCATCAGGGAATACGAAAGACCCTTCGGCCGTCAGCACTCCGTTCACATCCACGGACTCTGTCAGGCCCGCCTTTTCTGTGTACTCCATCATTGTCGCAGGGCCCACTTCTCTCGTAAGCGCTCCGAAGGCTCCGTTGCAGGACTTCGCGAGGGCCTTCCTGAAGTTCACAGTCCCGTGTTCCGTGACGCAGACGAGCTGCGAATCCTCTCTGCTGCCGATCTGGTTGACGCCGTCGCATGTGAATTCGAACTGATCCCTGTCAGGCATCGTATCTATTACCGCAGCCGATGTGACGAGCTTGAAGGTGGATCCCGGCGCCATGGTGCCGTCCAGGAAGTTGTTGAAGTAGATCGACTCTTCCTCTTCATCCTCTTCTTCTGATTCTTCGTCATCATCTTCTTCGTCGTATATATAGTCCTGCGGGTCGAAGGTAGGAGTGCTCACCATGCAGACTATCTCGCCGGTCTTCCAGTTGTATACACCGACGCAGCCCGTCCTTCCGTCAAGCGCGTAGTACGCTTCCCTGTTGGCATTGGCGTCTATGGTCAGCGCCACCTTCTTGCCGTTCGCCGTCGTATCGTAGGTCCCGTTCACGAGGTCGTAGCCTATGAGCTGGCTCCTGAACACGCTAATAGCTCCCGCCGGGATATTGCCTCCCGGATCGCCCACCGCGTGGACGGTCGCAAGCCTCGTTGCCCAGTCAGGGCTGTACACCATGCCGTCAGGAGTGGCTGTCAGAAGCTCCTCGCCGTTCCTGTCAGTGATAGTGCCGCGGTTGATGTATCCGTCCGTATAAATCTGAGTATTTCCGTAGAAGCTCGCCCATTTGCCGCCGTCCTTCACCAGTCTGTATCCGAAAACTCCTATGCCGGCTATGAGGACCATCGCAAGCGCGAGGCATATCCACGCTCTTCTTTCCTGTTTGCGCATCTAGTCCTCCTTCCTCACGGCAAGGCTGGCATCCCGCCTCATGTCTGCCGCCTTGAAATAGGCAAGCATCGCCCACGAGGTCAGAAGGCTCGTGCCTCCGGTGGATACGAACGGGAAGGTCACTCCCGTCAGAGGGAAGAGGTCTATCGCGCCGAACACGTTGAGCATGGTCTGCACGAGGAACATCGTGGCAGCGCTGCACGCAAGCAGGGTATAGAAGGTGGACCTGCCAGCTACGATGCTCATTACCGCGAATATGGAAAGGGTCGCGATGCAGAGCACCAGAAGCACGGCGATCACGAATCCCCACTCCTCCATGACAAAGCCGAACACCAGGTCGGTGTTCGACGCTCCGACATACTTGAGCGAACCATTGCCCGCGCCGAGGCCGAGCATGCCTCCGCCGGCGCCGAACGACATCGTCCTGGTCTGCTGGAAACCGAGATCATCCATGTATTCAGGCTCCCAGACATGGCCCCAGGCGCTGAATCTCGAAGCAATGTACGGTTTGAACTTCAATACCATCAGTCCCATGGCGAGCGCAGCGACGCCCGTCAGAGTCATTCTCGAAAGGTCGCCGCTTCGAAGGAAGGAGACGACCAGATATGTCGCAAAGAATATTAGGGCCGTACCGAAGTCGCTCATCAGAGCGAGACACGCGAGGCAGAAGAAAGCGAACGCCGCGTAGACGTAAGTGTTCCTTCTGTCGTAGAGTTCTTCGAGCGTTCCGGCGCCGAGGAGTATGAAAGCGAGTTTGACGAGCTCGGACGGCTGCATCGAAACGCCGCCTATCCTGATCCAGTTGGTGGCTCCGAATTTGGCTTCTCCGAATATGAGGTTTATGAGCATCGCCACGATGCCTAGACCTATAAGGACAGGCTTGATCTTCTTTGTCCTGTCGAGGTCTCTCAGCACGACGCACATGACTATCATGAGCGCGACTCCCAGCACTATCGCGATGAATTCCTTCACCACGATACCCGGGTCGGATGAGGCAGTCACCGCAAGTCCGACAGTCGACATGAAGAATGCTATCATCTCCATCTCGAAGCCCTTGCTGCCCATCGCCTTGAAGAACATGACATAGGCCCACATCAGCACCGAAAGCAGCACTATCGAAAGCAGGGCTCCTGCGGTGATCTCAGTGCCCATCGAGAGCACGAGCTGTACTATGGTCATGAGCTGGAAGAACGTGATCGCGATCAGTATCTTCCACGGCGCGACAGGCTCCTTGTCGAGGCGTCTCATGTATTTGTTGTTTCGCGCCTCTTCGAGGCTCGGCGGCGTCACTGTGGATATCACTCCGCCCATGCCTATCTCATCGCCGGTCTCGACAAGATACCTCTTGTCCGGGTCGAGCTTGTAGCCGTTTATCTCGGATCCCGAGGATGACTCAAGGTCTTTGAACACCCACTGTTCATCGTCCTTTCTTATGAGGAGGGCGTGGTTGTTGGAGACCGACATGAGAGGTATCATGATGTCCGCCGTCTTGGATCGTCCTATGACGTTCTCCCAGTGCGTTATAGGATAGTTGCCGCCGCCTTCGACAAGATAGTACCCCCAGATCTCCGGGGTCGCTCTGGTCGACAGGAGCGAGACTATGGAGATGAGGAGTATGTAAGCTGCCAGCACAACAAAGATCCACCGGAATACGGTGGTTATCTCTGTTGCCATCATCGGATGGTTCTCCGAAAATGTAAGAATGCTGTCGACTAACGCCTGTATGGCAGCTTCCTCCTTTTATCTTTGTTTTTTACTGCGGCTTCCAGCTGCTCTTCAGTCCGACGATGCTGTTGAACACCTTCTCGTCATCAGTCGTGAGCTTTTCATCTGCGATGTAGTAGCCCTTGCGGAAGAACTGGAATCTCTCGCCCGGCCTGACATCCGCCGCCGACGGCTCTGCATAGCCCCATGTCTCGATCAGAGACTCAGGATCGAACTCCTGCTCGCCGGTCTCTTCGTTCTCTTTCATGAGGTAGCCGTACTCCCTAATCTTTACCTTTACTGCCGAAGCCGCCTCGACGAAGTGGATGGTCCCCTTTACCTTACGGCCTTCGAAGCCTTCTCCGCTCTTCGTTTCAGGATCGTATGTGCAGTGCAGGCAGACGATGTTGCCGTCCGCGTCCTTTTCGACCTCGTTGCAGGTGATGAAGTAAGCTCCCTTGAATCTTACCTCGTTGCCCGGGAAGAGCCTGAAGTACTTCTTGACCGGCACTTCCATGAAATCGTCGCCGTCTACCCAGAGCTCTTTTCCGAACGGGATCTCGCGGGTGCCCATCTCAGGCACTTTTGAGTTGTTCTCGACGGTGCACATCTCGGTCTGTCCCTCAGGATAATTGTCGATGACGACCTTGATCGGGTTCTTTACGACGTTTATCGCAGGCACCTTGAGCTGCAGGTCTTCTCTGACGCACTGCTCGAGCTGCGCGATATCGATCATGGTGTCGGCCTTCGTGACTCCGATGTCGTTGCAGAACTTTCTGATCGCCTCTGGAGTATAGCCTCTGCGGCGTATTCCGGCGAGCGTGCACAGACGCGGATCGTCCCAGCCTTCGACCTTGCCTTCCTCGACGAGCTTCCTGATGAAGCGCTTGCTCATCAGCATGGTCGTGATGTTCAGAGGCGCGAATTCGATCTGTCTCGGAGGGTTCGGCCACCAGCCTACCTCGCGGACCACCCAGTCGTAGAGCGGCCTGTGATCCTCGAACTCGAGCGTGCAGATGGAGTGCGTGATGCCCTCGATCGCATCCTCGATAGGATGAGCGAAGTCGTACATCGGATAGATGCACCACTTGTCTCCCGTGTTGTGGTGGGACTCGTGGACCACTCTGTAGATGACAGGGTCTCTCATGTTGATGTTAGGGCTCGCCATGTCGATCTTCGCCCTGAGGCAGATCTCGCCGTCGGCGAACTCGCCCGCTCTCATCTTCTCGAAGAGCTCGAGGTTCTCCTCAACAGGTCTGTTCCTGTACGGGCTTTCCTTGCCCGGCTTTGTGAGCGTGCCCCTGTACTCTCTTATCTGATCCGGGGTAAGCTCGCATACGAAGGCCTTGCCCTGCTTTATCAGCTCGACCGCGGCCTCGTACATCGTATCGAAATAGTCCGAAGCCCAGAGCTTCTCGTCCCACTGAAATCCGAGCCAGTTGACGTCATTCTCGATGGACTTTACGAACTCGATGTCTTCTTTTGTAGGGTTCGTGTCATCATATCTGAGGTTGCACCTGCCGCCGTACTTCAGAGCGGTACCGAAATTCAGGCACAGCGACTTCGCGTGTCCGATGTGAAGGTATCCGTTAGGTTCAGGCGGGAACCTCGTAACTATCTCTTTGTGCTTTCCTGTAGCCAGGTCTTCATCGATGATATCGTGGATGAAATTGCCGGCCATGTTTTTGTATTCTTCTGCTGTTGCAAATGCCATTATCCTACCTCCGGTTTTTTGACCTATTTTTACCAATAAAGTATACCATAAATACTGCGGAATTATTCTTTATTTCTATATAGAAGCACGGCAATATGCATGTTATCATAAAGGCAGCATCAAACCCGGTGCAGATGCAGCGCGATCACTCGGCGAGCGTTCGCGAGGATTCCGGCAGCTGCACCGATGGAGAGAAGCGAAGCGGCAGGATGTTTGAGACGGTGCCCCGGTACTCAATGCACCGGCGAAAACTCCCCGCGCTCGCAAGCGACTGAGGATGCAATGGCAAATCCGAGAGACAGCGAGCCAGAGCGCTCGCGCTGTCACTGCGCCTGGCTTCAGGAGGTAAAAAGTGAAAAGAGAACCGATCTATACACAGATAAACAACTGCCGCGACTGCTACAGATGCGTCAGGCACTGCCCTGTAAAGGCGATACGTATCAAGGACGCTCACGCGGTCATAATACACGAGCGCTGCACGTTCTGCGGCACCTGTGTCAACGAGTGCCCGAACTCGGTAAAGACCATCAG
>JAFRFA010000090.1:0-10936 GCA_017434585.1 Mogibacterium sp.
CGTATCTGCCGAAGCCTCTCTTCTGGCCGATGCTGCTCTACCTGCTGATAAACGGCAGCATGAACTGCTTCGCGTGGTTCCGCTCGATGAGTTTGCCGGGGACCGCGGCTTCGATCACGGCCATCGGCGCGCTTTTATTCTATATATCCGACACGTCGCTGTTCTTCGTACGCTTCAACGAGAACGGCCGTCTGAAGACTCATTTTCTTGTAATGCTCACGTACTCGCTCGGCGAGTTCCTTATAGTACTGGGACTGATATTGCACTGATACTGTACTGATCAAGGAGGGAACGATGAAATACTATCTGTATAATCCTCTTGCAAACAACGGCATCCTGAATTACAACATAGGGGCCGAACTTATCGACGCGTCAAAGCTCGATTACGTAGAATACTTCTCGAAGCTTAAGGACGAGGATGAGGTCGTCTTAGTCGGCGGCGACGGCACGATCAACTATCTGATAAACCATGTCGACACGGACGCCCTCAAAAATAATGTCTACCTGTACGGCAACGGGACGGGCAACGACTTCCTCTATGACATAGGCGACACGCCCGGGCATGAGGTGCTGCTCAACAAGTATCTGAAGAATCTTCCGGTCGCGAGGGTGAACGGGAAGGACTACAAGTTCATCAACAACATGAGCTTCGGCATCGACGGGTACTGCTGTGAGGAGGCCGACCGGATAAAGGCTAAAAAGCCGAACAAGAAGATCAACTATACAGCGATCGCGATCAAGGGACTGCTGTACGCGTTCAAGCCGTGCACCGCCTGGATCGAGGTGGACGGCAGGGAATATACATACGACAACGTATGGCTGGCGCCTTCCATGAAGGGCAGGTACTGCGGCGGAGGCATGATGCTGGCTCCGGGCCAGGACCGCTTCTCGGGGAAGCTGACCGTGGTCGTATACAGCTGCCCGTCAAAGCTGAAATCACTCGCCAGGTTCCCGCGCATATTCAAGGGCACACATGTCGAGCTGACCGACATGGTCAGGATAATAGAAGGCAACAAAGTCCACGTGAAGTTCTCAAGACCGTGCGCGGTGCAGATCGACGGAGAGACCGTTCTCGGCGTGACGGAGTACTGGGCGGAGCAGAAGTGATAACGGATCATAACGCTGCGTCATAAACGCGCGGGCGCATCATGAGCTGCGCCGGGATCAGACAACAGTGGCATCAGGGCAGATAACGCTGTCCTGGTGCCGTTTTGGAGAAAGCAGAGGGGAAACAGAATGATCACCGCTGAGATAAAGGAAGAGCTTTTCTCTCTCAGAGATGAGAAATACAGAGACTTTCAGATCAAACTGATGCCGACTGTCGCGCCGGAACGGGTGATAGGAGTCAGGACACCGCAGCTTCGCGCGTTCGCAAAAAAGCTTGCGAAGAGGGACGACACCGGGGAGTTCCTGGCCTCGCTTCCACATGAGTATTTCGACGAGGACCAGCTGCACGCCTTCATCCTGTCGGGCATGAAGGACTATGTAAGCTGCATCGAAGGTGTCTGCGCTTTTCTCCCGTACATCGATAACTGGGCCACCTGCGACCAGATGTCGCCGAAGGTCTTCAGAAAGAACCGGGAGGATCTGCTGCGGCACATAAAGGAATGGATCGCTTCGGACGAGACGTATACAGTTAGGTTCGGCGCCGGCATGCTGATGGAGCACTTCCTCGGAGACGGTTTCGATCCAGCGTATCCTGAGATGGTTGCGGGCATAGAGTCGGATGAATACTATGTGAACATGATGCGCGCCTGGTACTTCGCGACGGCTCTTGCGAAGAACTGGGACGAAGCGCTGCCGTTCATTGAAGAAAAAAGGCTCGATGAATGGACCCACAACAAGGCGATACAGAAGTCGGTCGAGAGTTACCGCATCACGCCTGAGCAGAAGGACTATCTCCGGAGCCTGAAGATCAAAAAAGGTGCAACGCCTGAAAAGTGAACGATCTGCAACCGCCGGTTGACAGATTGAAAAGTCCGCTTGGTAGAGCGCAACCGCCCTTGAGTATATTCTTGCAGCAGAAAGCAGGAGCAAAACGGGCGCGGCAAAGCGCGCTGAATGCGGAGGAGGAAATAAGATGATACTTGCAGATAAGATCATAGAAAACAGAAAGAAAAACGGCTGGTCACAGGAGGAACTTGCGGATAGGCTCGGGGTATCCAGGCAGTCGGTGTCCAAGTGGGAGGGCGCCCAGGCGGTGCCTGACATGAAGAAGATAATACAGATGTCGGAGGTCTTCGGCGTCAGCACGGATTACCTTCTGAGAGACGACATCGAGACGCCGTCCGCCCCTGAAGTGACGCCGGTGGACAACGGCCTCGAGGAGACTGTGAGGACGGTATCGATGGAGGAGGCGAGCGCGTTCCTCGAGCACAATGAAAAGGCGGCTGTGATGGTCTCGACCGGAGTCATGATGTGCATACTCTCGCCGGTCATCCTCATAATCCTGGCGGGGCTCTCGGAAGCGTGGAAGATATCCTTCGGAGAAGAGACAGCTTCCATCGCCGGAGCGATCATCCTTCTTGTGATGGTAGCATGCGCGGTAGCGATGTTCCTCATGACCATGGTGCGCGGGGACAGATACAGCTACCTCGAGAAGGTCAATATAGATACGGAGTACGGAGTGAGCGGGATGGCTAAAGACCGCCGCGGCGCGTATTTGGAGACCCACGGAAGGCTGCTTGTCATCGGCATCATGTTCTGCGTGGTGTCGGCTATACCGCTTATGTTTCTGGAGCTTGCGGAACACAGCAGAGAAAATGAGATGCTGACCGTCATCGGAGTCTGCGTGCTGCTCGCCATGGTGGCGGCTGGAGTAAAGCTGATCGTCATGACGTGCATCAGGAAAGCCGGCTACGACAAGCTGCTCGAAGAGGGAGACTATACGAGGCTCGATAAGAAGGCGTCGAAATACGACGGCATATACTGGGCGGTCGCCACGGCCGTATACCTCGGCTGGAGCTTCATCACCATGAACTGGCAGTTCACGTGGATAGTCTGGCCGGTAGCCGGAGTGCTCTACGCGGCATTCCACGAGATAATGAAGGCGGCCTGCCGCACCTGATATATATGACTATAGAACAGAAGATATTCAGCAGAAAAAGATTCGAAACTCAGAAACTGGCAGACTACGGATTTGAAGACAAAGACGCCTGCCGGTTTTTGTCGCGCAGTTTCATGGACGGAGACTTCACTGCGGAGATAAGGGTGTATGAGAACGGAACGGTCCGGGGCAGGGTGATCGACAACATGACAGGAGACGAGTATTTCCCTCTCCGTATGCCGAATTACACGGGCGCCTTCGTGGGATCGGTGAGAGAGGCTTATGAGGAGCTGCTCAGAGATATCGCGGACAACTGCTGCAGCGATGTCGTCTTCGCCTCGGACCAGAGCAACCGCATCGCGGCTGCCATACTCGACCGTTACTCGGTGGAGCCGGACTTTCCGTGGGACGGTGGCAGATACGGACAGGCCGGGGTCTTCAGGCACGGAGGCAGCAGCAAGTGGTTCGGTCTTATCATGAACATCGAAAGACGTCTGCTCGACAAAAACGCTGGCGAAGAGCCGGTGGACGTGCTGAACCTCAAGGCGGAGGAGAGCAGAACAGCCGCTCTTCACAGGATCAGGGGCATATATCCGGCTTATCACATGAACCACAGCAAGTGGATATCCGTGATGCTCGATGACACTCTCGAGGACGGTGATGTGATGGATCTCGTGGAGGAGAGCTTCCGCCTGACCTCCGGAAATGCGGGGGTGATGAACGAGAGCCTCATGCGCGAGGTATATGCTGTCGCGGACAGCATCCCTCCGGGCAGAGTGATGTCGTACGGGCAGATAGCGGCGGCTGTCGGGCGCCCGAAGAACGCTCGCCTCATCGGAAAGATAATGAGCATGGCCGACCGCTTCGGAGATCATCCGTGCCACAGAGTCGTGAACAGCGCCGGACGGACGGTGCCGGGCTGGCCTGAGCAGAGGGAGATGCTCGAAGCGGAGGGAGTCGAGTTCAGGGACAACGGGAATGTGGACATGAAGAGGTTCAGGCTGTGATGGACTCCGCGATGTCTGACGGACTCCACGATGCGTGGGTAGTGCCCGCATCAGCCCTGTGATAGCCTTGCATCGCAAGGAGGTAAGAGCCATGGACAGATATGTTACCGGAGCTGTGATAAAAAAGCTCCGCGAAAGCAAAAAGATGACGCAGGAGGATCTTGCCGAAAGGATCCATGTCAGCGGCAAAGCGGTGAGCAAGTGGGAGACCGGCGGCAAGCCGTGTGCGACGTGCGATCAGCGGGGCTGCGGAGGCCCCGCTTTTCTTGTGAGAATCAGCAGGAGGACTCAGTTGTGTATGGATACTGCTTTTTCATATTTTCATACACAAATCCATGTCCTGTATATGACTTGCATGTCTGCACTGACCAGATATGGTTCCATACAATGCACACAAAAGTGAATTGGAGGCCCGGGTGTAATAAGCCCGGAAATTCAATGATCGTTACACCGTGACGTGCTTGAAGTGCCGCCGGCGGGACCAGAAGAAAATATTTTTTGAAAAAGTATTTGACAAACAATATTATACAGCGTATAGTATTGCCAGATAAACAATATTGCATGACAAAGGAGGCGCATATGGCATTTAAAATCGAATCAAGCCTGCTCGACGCATGCGCCCTCGCCATACTTCACAGGGGGGACACCTACGGATATGAGATCACGCAGGAGATGAAGAAATCGATAACGGTTTCGGAGTCCACGCTGTATCCGGTGCTGAGGAGACTCCAGCAGGAACAGCTCTGCATGACCTACGATCAGCCGTATCAGGGCAGGAACAGAAGGTATTACAGGATCACTGAAAAGGGAGAAGCTCAGCTTCGGGACTACCTCAAGCAGTGGGACGATTACAGGAACGCGGTGCAGAGACTGCTGGACGGGCCTGAGGCCGGAAAGAAAGAGGCGGTAGCAGGAGCCGCAAAAGAAGAAAAAGAAGAGAAGAAAGCCGAAGCGGCTGAGAAAGAAGCTGTAAAGGCAGAACCAAAAGCCGGAAAGGCCGGCCCGAAGAAGGGCGTAGGGAAGAAGGCTGACAGCAAAGAAGCTAAGAAAGAAAACAGCAAAGAAGCTAAGAAGGAAACAAAAGAAGAAAATAAAGCATCGGAAGAAGGGGGTGCAGCAGATGAATAGACAGGACTTCATACTGGCTTTGAGAGAAGAACTCGCAAAACTGCCGCCTGAAGAGATAGTAGACGCGACGCAGTATTTCGAGGAGTGCTTTGACGAAGCCACGGACGGTCTCGACGAAGAGTCCAGGATCGCCGAAGAGGAACGCCTGGCGGCGGAATTCGGCAATCCGAAAAAGATAGCGTCGCAGATAAAGGCCGACTACGCGGCAAGGATACTCGGCAACAACAGCACTGCCGCCGGAGAAAAACCGGGCACAAAGAAAAAACTGTCCGCGGTCTGGTGGATCCTTATCGGGATATGCTCGGCGCCGATCGCCATACCGATCGTTATATGCGTATTCATGATGATACTCTGCGTACTGTTTGTCATCATCGCGTGCCTTATCGCCGGAATCGCGGCTGTGGTGGCCGGGATCGCAGCATTCACGGATTCTGCAGCCGCAGGATTCATGACGATAGGTATCGGACTCATGCTGGCGGCGGCTTCGGCGGCGGCGGTCTTCGGAGCCTTTCTCGGAATCAGAGAGATAGTCAGAACTATCGCGCAGAGCATGAGGAAGCGAAACGAAGAGAAGAAAGCTACTGAGATCGAGATGGAGTTCAGCAGGAACGGAGAAAAAGCGTCCGGGAATGACGGCGCTGCAAATGACGCGGCAAAGAACAGGACTGTATCGGGCGGATCGGCAGCGGACAATGCTGCAAATAATGAGGCAAAAAGCGCCGGATCTTCAGAACTTGCGGCGGATGAGATAGAAGTGGAGGTGGAGTGACATGAAGAACATGAGTAAGACTGCAAAATTCTTCGTGATATGCGCGGTGGTGTTCACACTCGGCCTTGTGCTGACGATAGGCGGCTGCGCAGCAGGCGGAATAGCCGGTATACAGGAGGCTGTGGACGGCAGGCTGCCGGATAACGGACCTGCTGAGACCGAGATGACCGAAGGCGACTACGAGTTCAGCTCGATAGAAGCCTCGGGCGATGCGGACTTCGTGTTCGTCGGAAGCAAGTACTACAGCAGGATCCTCGATGACAAGGACATTACCGGATCCGAGGCGAAGACAGGCAAAGTGATCACCGTATACGAAAAGGGCCATGCCGCTCCTGAGATCAAAACTGAGGACGGAAAGCTCATCATAAACGCGGACGTGGACAACGAAGTCCACTTCAGCGAACTGTTCGAGCCGACGGTCATCGTATTCTGCGACGATAAGGAACTGGAATCGGTGAGCGTGAAATCCTCAGCCTGCGACCTTGAAATGAAGGGCGTGAGCTTCAGGAATGCAAACATCGAGATGAACGCAGGTGATGTCGAGCTCACCGATATCATCAGCGGCGGACTCAGGATCGTTACCGACGCCGGAGATACTAATATAGCTGGAGTGCTCAGGGGCATCACCGACGTGGACAGCGATGCCGGATCGATAGAGATCAATGTATTTACGGGCATCAGGGGCTATACGATGGAACTCCATGCGGACGCCGGCGATATAAAGGTCGGCGCAGATGAGATCGACGGGAACGATTTCAAGCAGGAAGGCGGTGCTGACGTGATCAAAGTCAAAACAGACGCAGGTGATATTGAGATCGGAGAACTGATGGCATGACACATGGACAGGGCCGCACACGCGGCTCTGTTTTTCTGTGGCAGAAGGGTGGTATAATGTTCCCGGTGAACATAACGGACGACACCCTTGGCCGCGTATGAAGCTGCGCGTCCGGGGCTCGAGGCATATTATTCCACGGAAAGAGAATAGACGAGATAAAAGACGCAACACTTCTTCGGATTTCATCCTCTTATATTACAGAAGGCTGTGATAAAATAGTAAAGAGCCTTCGGTAAGGAGGACAAGACAATGAAACTGAAAGGACTGCTCATACTTATGCTCTGTTCGATCCTCATGGCATCATGCGCGGCAAAACAGGACCTTGAACCTGCACCTGAACCAGCACCGGCTCCGGGTGGCGGCACTGAGCTGACGGGCGATATACCGCAGGACTCGATACTGTATTTCCAGAATGACGAGGGTGCAGCCAAGCTGATGAATGACATGAAAGAAGGGAGGATCCCTTCGGAATGCCACGCCATGTACGATGAGATGGGAGCAAGACCTGAAGTCGTGATGACGGATCCCGCGCAGGTCACGGAGGCATACAACAGGCTCTCGCAGATGACAATAGGCGGACCTACCGACTACAGCGTCACAGACTGTTATCACTACATATTCTTCAAGCTGCAGGACGGCACCAGCGTAGGCTGGCGCTTCGAGAGCGCGGAGTATCTCGTCTGGGGGCCTCAGAACTACGAGGTGACCAATGCCGGAAGCATATGGGCCATGGTAAGAGGACTGCAGGAGCAGATGGGCGCAGAAGAATAGGAACACAAGGAGGCTGCGAATGAAGACCTTTTTCGACCAGACAGGGAGCGTGGCTCTCGCGCACGCAGAGGTGCCGGACACATATGAGACCGGCGGAGAGCTGAACCGGAACCAGCAGAGCGCTGCTGTTCCGTTCACATTCAACATACATGCTGTCAACAAGGAAAAAAGGATCGGCATGTTCATATTGTCTGAAGAGATGTTCTGCGAACCGCGGAGCCAGCTGGCGAAGCTCGGGGTGAACAACGACCCTGCAGTCATAAGGTCGTCTCTAAGGCCGTTCATCGAGCCGGGCGATTACCTGCTCGAGACAGCGCAGCAGATATTCGGGGCGCCTCTGACACCTGTCGCTCAGACGGATCTGCCGAGCCGCAATACACAGAACAAAGAGGCCAATTACCGGAAGATGATGAATCTGGTGAACATCTACGTCAGCTTCGACAATCAGATGGGTACGCCGACGAAGGTAGGCAACACGATCTACAACGGAGTGCTTGCGAAATACGCGGGCAATAAGAACGGCACCGGCTGCGTAGTGATGGCCGGGATGGACTACAAGGGCTACGAATACTACACCAACATGAACATGGGCTCTCTGATGGGAGGCATGGGCGGACTGCTCGGCGGGATGCTGGGCGGCATGCAGCAGCAGAACCAGGGAGCAAGAGACCCGCGCTTCGGACACGGCGATCCCTGCGACATGGTCTACTGGGGCTCGGAAGCCAGGTACGTGCTGGTCGCTCCCGCGGAATTCGAGGCTGAAGCAGCGAACGATTTCGTAAAGTTCATCGCTTCATATCAGCCTGACCCGGCGCTCATGCAGCAGTTCAATCAGCTGGTCATGCAGAGCGTGCAGCAGAACCAGCAGTACTCGATGCAGATGCAGGGCATGGCTCAGCAGAGCATGATGAGGACTCAGCAGATGCAGCAGCAGACAGCGCAGATGATCTCGCAGAACAGCCGCGATATATCTGCGGGAATCATGGATTCATGGGACAAGAAGATGGCTTCTCAGACCAGGATGAGCAACAACTACTCTGAGGCAATAAGGGGAGTCAACACATACCAGACGACAACAGGTCAGAACGTTGAGGTGAGCGTTGCGGCCGACCACGCGTATGAGAACCAGTACGGCGATGTGTACGGGGTCAGCGGGCCGGCTCCGGACGACGATATACTCAGCAAACTGAACTGGACGGAAATAAATCAGAAATAAAAAAGTAACAGGAAGAAGGAAGGAACGAACGAAAGATGAAGAGGATCGGTGTACTTACAAGCGGCGGCGATGCGCCTGGAATGAATGCGGCAGTGAGATCTATCACAAGGTACGGCATTTACCGCGAGATGGAGGTGTACGGGATAAAGCGCGGCTATGAGGGCCTTATCGACGGTGAAGTCGAGAGGCTCTACAGAAGGTCAGTAGGCGACATCCTGCAGCGCGGAGGGACCATCCTTCAGACTGCCAGAAGCGAGCGTTTCAGGACCAGGGAGGGAATGGAAAAGGCATACAACGTGCTCAAAGAACTCAAGATCGAGAACCTCATAGTCATCGGCGGCGACGGCACGCTCACCGGAGCGAAGGAATTCTCGAACAACTTCGGCGTCAACGTCATCGGCCTTCCGGGCACGATAGATAACGACCTGGCGTATACGGACGAGACTATAGGCTTCGACACTGCTATAAATACCGTGCTCGAAGGCATCACGCGCATAAGGGACACCAGCTCTTCTCACGAGAGGACGACCATAATCGAAGTAATGGGACGCCGCTGCGGAGACATAGCACTGTACGCGGGACTCACCGGAGGCGCCGAGTCGGTGCTTCTGCCTGAACTCGACAACGACCTCGACGCGGTGTGTGAAAAGGTCCTTGCCGGCGTCAGGGAAGGCAAGCTCCACGACATAATCATCAAGGCAGAGGGCGTTCCTGTAGATTCGCAGGAGCTCGTCAAGACCGTTGCGGAGCGCACGGGCAGGGATGTCAAGCTCGTAGTACTGTCGTATCTGCAGCGCGGCGGTTCGCCTACCTTCCGCGACAGGATGCTCGCGACCATGTCGGGCGCGAAGGCGATCGACCTCATTATGCAGGGTGAAAAGAACAAAGTGATCGGAGTAAAGAACGGCGAGATCTTCGATATGGATATCGCCGAAGCTCTGAAGGCATCGAGGACAGTCGACCTCGACCTCTACAAGGGCGTCGACATACTGAGTATGTAGAAATCAATAAAAATGTGTATGACCGGCAGATATCAGCTGATCCATACACATTTTTTGATGCGTTTTTTAGTATCGGTCCGTTTTTTAATCCGGAACTTTGACATTGAGGACCGATGCCGCGAATGAAACGAACTCCTTTACGGCAGGTGCCGCGGTCTCGAGGCTCGGGACCGTGATGCCTATCTCTATCTCGCTCGGAGGGTCGAGCGGCAGTATAACGGTGCCTGTCTGCCAGTAACGCGTGATGCCCTCGTTCATGATCCCTATTCCCAGACCCTTCTCGACCATGTTGATGGCCGTGAAGTTCTCGAGTGTGGTCAGCCGGATGTTCGGCACGATGCCGTGCTCCTTCATCAGCGCCCTGACATCCGCATCGTCGCCCTCGCTCGGCATGATGAGGTTCTCCTTGCGGCAGTTCTTTATCGGATATGCATCCCTGCCAGCGTCGGGATGGTCTTTCGGCAGCACCGCCACCATGCGGTCCTTGGCAAAAGGTATCCATGTGTATGACTGGTTGGAAAGACGCGTCGAGAACGACAGATCGGCCTTTCCGGCGGAGACCATCTTTTCTATCCGGTTCTTTGTGCCTTCCTCGATCTGGATATTGATCGAAGGGTGCATGTCCGTGAAATCCTTTATGATGGATGGCAGGGTGTGGGCCGCTGTGCTCGCGTACGTCGCGATCATTACATTGCCCTTGTACATGCCGCTCAGCTCTGTGGCCGCCTGATAGATAGCGGTTTCCTTGTCGATGTATTCCTGGATGAGAGGGTAGATGTATTCGCCCTGCCTGGTAGGAACGACTCCGTTGCTCTTGCGCACCAGGAGCGCGAATCCGAATTCCGACTCCATCGCGGACACCAGCTGGCTGATGCCTGACGGCGTATAGCCCATTATACGGCCTGCTGCGGTGAAGCTGCCTTCATCCACGGATGTCACAAAGGCCTTGCATTTGAGTATATCCATTTTGTCCTCACAGTCTTGTGCTTTTCAAAAAAGAATACCGGTGAGGCATATGTCCCACCGGTATTTTCTTTTTCAGTGTTCGTCCTGCATTTCGCAAAGGAGAGGTTCTTAGAATGCCTCGCCCTTCTTGATAGCATCGTGCAGGAAGAGGAACGATGTGATGTAGCAGACGCATACAACAACGAATGTAAGAGTTC
>JAFRFA010000091.1:0-2522 GCA_017434585.1 Mogibacterium sp.
CTGCACTGAACGGGTCTGAGATGCCTCGGGCAGTGAGGCGGAGTCTTGCACCTCACGAACCATATCTTTCCCTGCCAGGATTCCGGGAATTCGTACTCGTTCGAGATGAGAGCCTCCCATGAGAGCCAGTCATCTTTCTTATCGTGCACCTTGTCCTCTCCCGGCAGCAGCATCATACCCAGGCTCTCATCTTCTGCGGCAGCATTGCAGCATGCCGCGCCGCATATGGTGCCGCAGTCGAACGGCACTGGCGACACTCTGTCGAGCAGCCTGTAGATCGCCCTGTATGTGCGTTTTCTCGTCTTCCCCTTGATCATAAACCTCCTAGCCGAAAGCCATGCCGTATGACGGAAGTGCTTTTGATACTTTTCTTTCACGGAAGGCGGCCACGAGGCTTTCGGAAGCGATCCCGTGTGCGCGCTCTGCCGGCGTCTCATCCATGAATCTGCAGTATGCTGTACCGTACTTCGAAAACGATGTCTTGTAGATGCGTTCTTTCGACAGGATGCGTGTCATCCACACAGGTATGCCTCCGGAGCACTTGAGTTCCATAAGAAACATACCGTCCTCGATTATGGACGTGCCGTACGGATCCGACTCGAGCGACAGGTCGTCCTCTCTGCAGAGTATATTCGTATCGAACGTGACTCTGAAATCGCTGCCGTCTCTCATCCTGTACGCCTCGCGGTCATAGCTCAGGTAAAGGACCGGCCTGATGCCGTCATAGAGCGAGAGGAAATAATCGATCTCGCGCGAGCGCTGGTCTTCATGCATGCCGACCGACTTGCCTCTGCAGATCCAGTCCACAGCCTCCCTCTCAGTCACTCCGACCCTTCTTTTGTATACCACGTGGTCGTACTTGCGCTTGAGTTCGACGAAGACCGTACTGTCAGCATCAGCTTTCGAATAGCTTCTCACGCGGAGTTTTTCCTTGAAATCCGGTTTTGCGATCGAATGCCGCGCCAGTATGAAGTCGTCGGTGTCGAAGTAAATGTTCCTGATAGTCGACTTCCCGTAGCGGTCGGCCTCCATGTAAGGCTCCATCGCCTTCATGATCTTCGCTTTCTGCGCTCCGGTGATCTTGTATTTGAGTTCGTATCTATTAAAAACAGCCTGATATCCCATGACATTTTCTCCTTTACAATGCATAAGATACCAGTAATTGCTTAAACCAAACTTAAAGAAACGATATCAGTAATCGTCTTTATCCTTATTGCCTCTGGAGAGTGCGAAGAATATCAGCGAGAGGGCAAAAAACACAAACGCCATGTACCGCCCTTTTTCATTGAAAAAGAATATGACTCCCGCTATAAAAAACAGTATCGCTCCCACGAGATCTCTCTTCGCTTTGCCGCTCATAAATCCCCTTACCTTTCTCCTATCATTTCCGCGTCCACTTTATCACGTCACGAAGACCTGTGTAAACCCGCGCAGCTCCATTTACCGCCCGGCTCACTCAAGCCCCGGAAAGCCAAGCTGCCTCAGCGCCTCAAACAGCACTATGTTTGCCGCGTTCGAAAGATTGAATGATCTCATCCTCGTGTCTCTGCTCATCGGGATCCGGACAGTCCACTCTTTGCGCGCATCGATGAGGTCTTTCGGGAGCCCTGCTGTTTCGCGCCCGAAGAGTATCATGTCTTCATCTCTGTAGTCCGCCTGTGTGTATAGCATTCCGCCCTTTGTCGTCGAGAGCCACATCCTTCTGTCTCCGTACTTTTCCATAAAATCTGAAAGGCTCTCATGGACCTCAAGCGAAACGTACGGCCAGTAGTCAAGGCCGGCCCTCCTCAGGCTCTTTTCGTCCAGGCTGAAGCCGAGGGGCTTCACGAGATGGAGAACGCTGTCTGTTGCGGCAGCCGTTCTCGCGATGTTGCCCGTATTCGGCGGTATCTCAGGTTCTACAAGTACGATATGGATGGACATTTTGTTTTTCCTTTTTTTATACCAAAATCCCGGACCCGTTGCCCGGGATCGGTTTTTCTTCTGCGGTGAGCAACTACCAGTTCGTCTCGACGTAATCGAGGATAGTCGCGATACAGTCTTCTTTGCTCTTTCCCTGCTTTTTGTACTTGGCGATGAGCTGCATCAGTGTAGTTTTGTTCCCTTTCATCTTTTACTATTTCATCCTCTTCTCTGATCTGAACATCCCGGCCATGCTGTCCTGCATTCATTCGCCCGATTCCTCTATGGACGGCACACAGACGCTTTCATAACGCTTTATGAACCACGGAAAGATGAATGTTATATAAAATGTCTGGATGAAGCATGCCATGAGAGGTCCGCCCGGACCGGGTATCCATTCTTTCACCAGATTCGTAAAGATCAGGCTGACCGCGTAGTAGCTTATTACCCCGGTAACGAGCCTCACGGCCCGCGTCATAACCGGCACGTCTGTCGAAAAACCTATGTATCTCTTTTCGAGTATCCACCCCGTCATGAAGCCGATGCACCATCCCGCGCCTTTATATGTGTCTTTGGCCATCTTAGCGCCGTCCACCAGAATATTTCCGGCCTCATCGTAA
>JAFRFA010000092.1:0-7970 GCA_017434585.1 Mogibacterium sp.
CGTCGACAGCGCTCATTACCGCCTCGATGATGACGTGTACGGATATGCTCTGCTCTCGATAGCAGGAGAGCTCATCCTGATGAGCCATGATCTGAGAAACATCTCGATGCTCGACGATGCGACCATATTCTCTCTGTACGCGCCGTTCATCGAAACAAAGGGCAGGTTCAGGCTCGACTCATCGGTGTTCAGGACACTGTGCCAGGCTCCGGGAGTGCTTTTCGATGAGCTGGTCGAACCGGGCGATGAGTAAGCTCACACTGCCCCCCTCCGGCCAGGGTCGCAAACAGCAAAAAACAAAAATAAAAACATGGAGGAACGGGCCTGATGGATTTTGTTCGATTTTTTGACGATCATTTTTCAACAAAACAGAAAGACTGAAAATTGAATGGTCCGCGACTTTTCCACAAGGTTTTTTGAAATCGTATACAATTTTATCCACTTATGCATGTGGAAAACTCGAAATGCTGTTTCGTTGATATTTCAACGTTTGTAACGTTTTTTGACTTGTGTCAACAAGATTTATCCACAATTTTTTGTTTTTATCAACTGCCGCGTTTTGTTCGATTTTGTGAAACGCGTGAAACAATTGAAAGGAAGGCAAATGTCAACTGAAAGGATCTATCAGAAAGATGTTTACTGCAGTTCCAACGAGGCTGTCATAACTGAGGTAATACAAAAAAACGGGACGGATATCTTCACCTGCGACGCCTCCTGCTTCTATCCGGAGGGAGGCGGACAGCCGTCGGATACCGGGACCGCCGCGACAGAAAAAGGAGTCTTCGGGATCGTAAGCGCTTACGACGAGGATCTCGAAAGCGATGTGTGGCACGTGACAGACGCGCCTGCTGGCACATTCAGCGCCGGCGACAGGGTGATGCTCGCCATCGACTGGGACAGGCGCTTCAGGAACATGCAGCGCCACCTTGGCGAACACATGCTGAGCGGCACGATGGACTCCCTCTTCGGCGGAGTCAACAAAGGCTTTCACATGGGCGATGAATACATAACCATCGACATCGACCTTGAAGGACGCATGCTCACCGGAGAGGAACTCGACCTCGCCGAACGCACGGTGAACGATGCCATATGGGCTGATCTGCCGGTCACCGTCACCCGCTTCGCCGACTATGAATCATCGCTGGCCCTTCCGGTCAGGAAAAAGGTCCCTCACGACGGCGAGGTATCCGTCGTCACCGTAGGCGATCCTGATGATCCGTACGACTGCATCGCGTGCTGCGGCACTCATCCCTCCCGCTCATCCGAGGTCGGACTTCTTGCGGTCTACAAGTGCGAGCCGAACAAGGGCATGAACCGCATCTTTTTCGACTGCGGCATAGCGGCATGGGAGAAGCTCACCGCCGATTCGCGCATGCTGTCGGATACAGCGAAGAGGTATTCGTGCGCCCCTGCCGATCTGGCATCGAGGCTCGATCTTGAGGCAGAGAACATCTCTTCTCTGAAGGCGAGGCTCGCAGCACTGTCGGCCTATGCAAAGGAGATCGAAAAAGAGCGCATTCTATCGGGCATCAACGAGCCGGGGAAGGCGGTGAAAACAGCCTGCTATACGACAGAGCTTTTATCCGTCGACGACCTTCTGAAGCTGGGATTCTCGGTCATAAACGAGACGGACGGGCTCCTGCTCCTTATGATGCATCCCGAAAGCTTCACCTGCCTCCTGTTCTCTTCGGGCGAAGCGAAATGCGGCGCGCTCGTAAAGGAGCACGCTCAGAATTTCGGCGGTAAAGGCGGCGGAAGGGACGACAACGCAAGAGCAGTATTCTCTTCTCTGAAGGACATGAAAGCCTTTGCAGATGCACTTGAGGCTTTGCGCTGAGAAGGATTTGTGAGATAATCAGTTATCAAGTGAAAGGACCACTGACCTATGGAAGACAATCTGAAACTTATAGTAACCATCGACCGCGAATACGGAAGCGGCGGCCACGAAGTGGCACGCAGGCTGGCAGACAGGCTCGGGCTGAAACTCTATGACGAGGAGATCATAGCAAAGGCTGCAGAGAAGACCGGCTACCGCGAAGAATATATAAAGGATAACGAAGAAAAGGCTCCTGAGTATTCGATATCCAGCATTTTCGCGGCAGTCGACACATTCCAGGCCTCCCCTTTCGCGAAGGTGCAGGAAGAGGAGTTCAATATCATTCGCGAGATCGCCGAAGAAGGAAACTGCGTCATAGTCGGCCGCGCTGCAGACTACATACTCAGCGATGAAAGACATGTAAGCATCTTCCTCTTTGCCCCTCTCGAGGACAGGGTGAGAAGAAAGATCGCCCTCGACAGGATGAATCCCGGCAAGGAAGTGCTGAGCGAGGCAGCCATGGAAAAGAAGGTGAAGGCTGTCGACAAACAGCGCCGCAGGTATTATGAGTTCTACACTGACAACAAGTGGGGCGGCCACGAGACCTTCGACGTGCTGATCAACACGGCCCGGTCGGGCATCAACGGAGCTGTCGACATAATCGAGGCATATATCAAAGGAGGTCTGGGCAAAGACATACTGTCCGACATGTAGAGACAGGAATCGGGCGATTGTCCGCACAGCGCGGACTTTCGCCGTTTTTTATGGACACAAGGCTCCCGAAGCCTTGTTTTTTTATGTACGATTTTTTACAATTCTACTATATTATCCCCCGTCCTTTTTTATGGACAGGATAAGACGATCAAGTATTGTCGATGAATCAGCAATATGGAGGAATCAATATGAAGAAATTTATTGCACTGACACTCACTTTCCTGATGTGCATGTTCGCTCTCGCTGGATGCGGCGGCTCCGGCGGCGGCAGCGCTGACAGCGACACCATCAGGATCGGTGTATTCGAGCCTGCATCGGGCGACAACGGCGCCGGCGGAAAGCAGGAGACTCTCGGCATCCAGTACGCCAACCAGCAGCAGCCGACAGTCAAGGTCGGCGACAAGGAGTACAAGGTAGAGCTCACTATCGTAGATAACGAGTCGGACAACTCCAAGGCCGTGACTGCCGCACAGAACCTCGTATCCCAGAACGTTTCGATCGTACTCGGATCCTATGGTTCCGGCGTATCGATCGCCGCTGCTGATGTATTCTCCGACGCTGGCATGCCTGCTATCGGAGTTACATGCACCAACCCTCAGGTGACAGCTGACTGCGATGAGTACTTCAGGATCTGCTTCCTGGATCCTTTCCAGGGCACGGTACTCGCCAACTACGCATGGGAGAGCGGCTGCAAGAAGGCTTACTGCCTCTCCAAGCTCGGCGATGACTACTCCGTAGGTCTTGTAAACTACTTCACCGAAGCATTCAAGAAGCTGGGCGGCGAGGTAGTCGAAGAGCAGTTCCCTGACAAGAACTCAGACTTCACATCCTATGTAGCCAATGCCAAGAAGGGCGGCTGCGATGTATTCTTCGCTCCTGTATCCACAGAGGCTGCGGCTCTGATCATCGACCAGGCTGAGGCTCAGTCGCTCGGAATGCCTATCCTCGCAGGAGACACATGGGATTCCAACGTGATCACGGAAGCTGCCAAGGGCAAGAACGTCGACATCACAGTCACCACCTTCTATCAGGAGGGCGGCAACCCTGAGTTCGACGAGGGCATCAAGGCATGGATGGAAGAGAACTCCGAGGCCAAGACAAACAACGGCGGCAACACAGATCTCGCTGCTGTAACGGCGATGGGATATGACGCATACTTCGTCGCTCTCGAAGCCATCAAGGCTGCAGGATCGACAGCACCTGCCGATATCCTCGCTGCTCTGCCTTCGCTCGAGGTGAAGGATCTTGTCTGCGGAGACGTTACCTTCAACGAGACAGGCGATGCAAACAAGACAGAGGCGTTCGTAAAGAAATGCAACACAGAGACAGGCGCTTGGGAATTCGTAAAGAAACAGAGCGCTCAGTAGTCTGATCATTCGCATTTATCAGCTTCGCACAGGAAGCTATGGCAATATTTTGCGGGAAGCCGCAGGGCTTCCCGCACTTTTGTAAAATCCACCCGTAAAACGGGAATCTGACAGATAGGACAGCAACATGTTACATACCTGGTTACCATATATTCTCGCCGGCATCGCGGTCGGCGGACAATATGCGCTGATAGCCATAGGATACACGATGGTATACGGCATCCTCAGGCTCATCAACTTCGCGCACGGCGACGTATTCATGTGGTCCGGACTCATCATGGTATACCTCATCACCGTACTCCCTCTGTGGCTCTCGGTCATACTGGTCATACTCTTCGCGATAGTCCTCGGGACCACGATCGAAAAAGTCGCCTACCGGCCTCTGCGCACTGCACCGCGCATGTCGATAATGATCTCCGCGATCGGAGTATCCTACCTCCTGCAGAACTTCGCTCTGTACATAACAGGAGGCCTTACAAAGACATACCCGTCTATCGCTTTTCTTCAGAAAACGGTAAAGATCGGCTCGGCGACGACCAAAATGGTCACGCTGATCACGCCGGTACTCACCATCGTGCTCGTGTTCCTGCTGGTCATGCTCATCAAGCACACCAAGATCGGCATGGCGATGCGTGCGGTTTCCCGCGACTTCGAAACGAGTTCGCTGATGGGCATAGACATCAACAGGGTCATCACAGTCACGTTTGTGATAGGCTGCGGACTTGCCGCTATCGGCTCGATCCTCTATTTCTCGAACTACACCGGCATCAATCCGATGTCCGGCGCGATGCCTGGCCTCAAGGCCTTCGTCGCCGCCGTATTCGGAGGGATAGGATCTGTACCGGGCGCTGTTGTCGGAGCCTTCGTCATAGGAGTCTGCGAGAACCTTATAAAGGGCGCAGGCTGGACGACCTTCTCGGACGCTTTCACTTTCGTGCTTCTCATCGTGGTCCTCATGGTCAAGCCTACGGGACTCTTCGGTGAAAAGAACATCGACAAGGTATAAGGAGGGGCCATGGATACAAGAATCGAACTTAAACCTAAAACGAAGTCCATCCTCTCCGTGGCAGCGATCGCCGTCTTCCTGGTCCTGGTATACATCGGAGATATGAACATACCCGCCGGATCAAGCTGGAAGATGCTGATCACAGTTATCGAAAAAGGATCGATCTTCGCGCTTGTCGCTGCATCGATGAACCTGCTGAACGGCTTCACGGGACTGTTCTCGCTCGGCCAGGCGGGCTTCATGCTGATCGGCGCATACACCTACGCGATCTTTACCATACCGGCAGCGTCGCACGATGCCGTCTACCAGTACTTTGAAGGCGGCATAATCAAATGGTCGATAGTCGAGATACTCGAGGCGAAGATGGGCGTCTTCGGCCACTACCTCGGCATGCTCATCCCGATGATAGGAGCAGGTCTCATCGTGGCTGTTATCGCCTTCCTGATCGGAATACCGGTCCTGAGGCTCAAATCCGACTACCTCGCGATAGCGACACTGGGCTTTGCCGAGATACTGAGGGCATTCTTCCAGTGGAACACGCTCGGACCTGTCACTAACGGCTCGAACGTCCTCAGAAAATACACGACTTATGACAACGCTGTCTTCCCTGTACTGATCTCGGGGATATGCATAGCGATCATAGTGCTGCTGATCAGATCGAGCTATGGGCGCGCGTTCCGCGCTATAAGAGACGATGAGATCGCGGCCGAGGCGATGGGGATAAACCTCTTCAAGCACAAGGAGATGTCCTTCGTCATCAGCTCCTTCTTCGCCGGTATAAGCGGCGCGCTGCTGGCAATGTTCCAGACTACGATCAACGCGACGCCGTTCAACACTGTGATGACATACGAGATACTGCTCATAGTCGTTATCGGCGGCATCGGCTCCATAACCGGCTCCGTGATAGGCGCGTTCCTCTTCACGGCGGCATCGGAGTGGTGGCTGAGAGGCCTTGACGCGGGACGCTGGCTCGGGATCAGCTCGAGCCTGATGAGACCTGGTTTCAGAAAGGTCGTATTCGCGATACTGATCATGCTCATCGTGCTCTTCTATTCGCAGGGCATCATGGGTACGAGAGAATTCAGCTGGGAAGGCTTCATCGGAGGGCTCAAAAACCTCCCTGCAAACCTGAAGGCATGGCCTGCAAAGCATAAGGCTAAAGCCGCGGCCAGGCGTGAGGAAAGAGCCGCCAAGGCCGCCGCAAAGGCAAAGGCCAGGGAAGCAAAAGCATCTAACGAAGCCAGAAAAGCTTCGGGCGAAGCGCTGTTCACACCGCTTCCTGTTTCCGACACTGTGATGGTATACGATAAGGAGGGCAAGTGACATGGCTGAAGACAAAAGAGAAGTCGTGCTCCGTCTTTCCGATGTGACCATGCAGTTCGGCGGAGTAGTCGCGGTAGACAACCTCAACCTCGACGTGCACAAAAACGAGATAGTCGGTCTGATCGGCCCTAACGGAGCCGGCAAGACTACGGCATTCAACTGCATCACAGGCGTATACGAGCCGACCAACGGCGCGGTCGAGATAAACGGCAAGACCGTCATCGAAAACCACCCGCAGGGCAAGATGAAGGATGAATACAAAGGACGCAACCAGGGCAAGTACACGAAGGCGGTCACCATGCTGCCGGACAGTGTCACGAAGCTCGGCGTCGCCAGAACGTTCCAGAACATCAGGCTCTTCAAGGGCATGACGGTGCTCGAGAACGTAATGGTCGCTATGCACATGAACCAGAGCGAGTCGGTGTTCGGAGCGACATTCCGCAGCAAAAAGGCCCGCGAAGAAGAAAAGGCAATGAGAGCGGAGGCCCTCGAGCTTCTGAAAAAGCTCGACCTTTACGAGAACAGGGACGACATGTCCACGTCGCTTCCGTACGGCAAGCAGAGACACCTTGAGATCGCAAGGGCTCTGGCGACCCACCCTTCTATCCTTCTTCTCGACGAGCCGGCCGCGGGCATGAACCCGCAGGAGTCGGACGAGCTGATGAGGTTCATCGGCCGCATACGCGACGAGTTCGATCTGTCCATACTTATGATCGAGCACCACATGCAGGTCATCATGGGCATATGCGAACACATCTATGTACTCAACTACGGCGGGCAGATCGCCGACGGAACTCCGGCTGAGATCCAGGCCGACCCTGCCGTAATAGAAGCTTATCTGGGAGGTGATGAATAATGCTGGCGATCAGGAACCTGAATGTGCACTACGGCGGTATCCACGCTCTCAGAGGCATTGACATCGACGTGCCTGACGGCAAGATCATCTCTCTGATCGGAGCCAACGGCGCCGGCAAGTCCACCACCCTGAAATCGGTCATGGGGCTCGTGCCGAAGTCTGACGGCCACGTATACTGGGACGATACCGAGATCACGTCCTTCAGGACAAAGGACATCGTAGGCGAAGGCATAATCCTCTGCCCTGAAGGCAGGAGGATATTCCCGGACCTGACGGTAGACGAGAACATCGCAGCCGGGGCCTATCTCAGAACGGACAAGGCAGCGATCGCAAAAGACAGGGAATGGGTATACTCCCTCTTCCCGAGGATCGCCGAAAGGACATGGCAGCTCGGCGCGACGCTCTCCGGAGGCGAACAGCAGATGCTCGCCGTGGCCAGAGCGCTGATGTCCAACCCTAAGCTGCTGATGCTCGACGAGCCTTCGCTCGGACTCGCGCCTCTTGTCATCAAGGACATCTTCGCGGTCATCCAGAAGATAAAGGAGGACGGCGTGAACATCCTGCTGATCGAGCAGAACGCCAAGGCAGCGCTCGAGATATCCGACTACGCATACGTAATGGAGACCGGCGTCATCACGATGGCCGGACCGGGCAAAGCCCTGCTGAACGACGAGAGAGTCCAGCAGGCATACCTGGGCGAATAGAAGGCTGCAGAATAAAGCGCAGCGTCATAATAAGAGGCGGTCCGTGAGGTGACCCCCAAAAGTTAGACTTTTGCTCCAGCGAGAAATCGCTGGAGTTTTTCTATGCAGCTAACATGTATTCTCGGTACTCAACTGGGCTCCGGTATCCGAGAGATGCCTTACTGCGCTTCTCATTGTAATAACG
>JAFRFA010000093.1:0-13220 GCA_017434585.1 Mogibacterium sp.
AGGCGAAGCCTGCATGGAGTATTCCCAGGCGTCCGAGACACAGCTCTACGACCTCCAGAAGAGGAAATGGTCGACACGGATATGCGACTGGTACGGGATAGACATAGATATCCTTCCTGAACTCGTAGAGAGCGGGTCCAGACTTGGACACATCAAGGATGAGTTCAGGGACAGGTTCAACCTTGCCGAGGGAGCAGCTTTCATAGTTGGCGGAGCTGACACGCAGATCGGCATCATGCAGACTGACATTAAGGAAGGAGACATAGCTATAGTCTCCGGCACCACTTCTCCGGTAGTCACTCTTAAGAAGGACTTCTTCTACGACAGAGAGGAGAGGGTATGGACCGATGCGAACCTGGGAGGACACAACTATCAGATAGAGATGAATCCGGGAGTCACCGGTCTGAACTATCAGAAGATGAAGAACCAGTTCTTCCCTGATGTCGACTATGATGAGATCGAGAAGTATTACTCTGAAATGACTGAGGTAAGGTGCACGGCATCGTTCTCATCGCTGCTGTTCTACCGTAAGCAGTCCCTCAGATGCGGAGGCTTCTTCATGAGATCCCCTCTGCAGGACAACGTCAACAGGTTCGATCTCATGTACGCCGTACTGGCTGATATCGCATGCGCGACATACGAGCAGCTCAGGCGCCTGATAGACATAAGCGGAAACGATCCGGACCACATCCTCGGATGCGGAGGAGGATTCCAGTCTGAGACCCTCTGCAGGATGATAGCGAGCCTAAGCGGCAAGCCGGTAGTTCTCAAAAATGGATTCAGACAGGCGACCATCCAGGGTCTGGTGGCCATATGCAACAGGACGTTCGAGATCAGCGCCGAGCAGGAGGCTGGATACACGACATACGATCCGGATCCGGCGAATCTTGTATTCACGTATTATCCGGTCTGGTCGGAAAACAGGCTCAGAGCCAACAGCATAGTTTAAAAGGATGCGGGGTCATTGCCAGACCACCGAGATGCCGAGGCCTTCGAAGAATCTCTTCCAGTCATCGTCAGGCTCGCAGTCGGTAATGACTCCGTTTATACTTGTAAAATCGGATATGACTACATTTGCGCGGTCATCGAATTTGGTATGATCGATGATCAGGTACTTCTCTCTCGCGTGTGAAAGCATCGCGAGCCTTACATCGCGCTGGTACTCGTAATTATCGAGCATGCCGAACTCGCGGCTGATGGCGCTGCAGCTGATGAAGGCTTTGTCGGCGACATATGAAGAGATACCGCTGACCGCATCCGGACCTTCTACGGAAGCTGTGTGCCTCATGAATCTGCCGCCCGGAACGATGAGCACGGAATCGGACTGTGAGCCGGCGTATTCACTGACTGTCGCAAAAGAGTTGGTGATGATGGTGGTCTTCGGACCTGAAGACAGCAGAAGCCTGGCGAGTGCATCGCAGGTGGTGCTCGCGTCGAGCATCAGGATATCGCCGCCGGCGATATATCTGTCAGCTGCCAGCTGCGCCATGCGGTTCTTTTCTTCGACTATGAGCCTGGCGCGGAGCTGTACCGGCGCAAAGCGGAAGTCGGGATCGGGGATATAGGCTCCTCCGTGGACGCGTTTCAGCTTTCCCTGTTCCTCGAGCTCCTGCAGGTCCCTTCGTATAGTCTGGTCACTGCATCTGAGCAGCTCGCAGGCGTCGGATACGACAAGGCATCCATGCTCGCTGATCAGCCTCATTATTTCTGAATGTCGTTCGATTTTATGCATAGCTGTCACCTCAACTAACAATTTTATACTATCTGACGATGGATTGTGAACAGCATAAGGAAAAGAAAAATGGAAAAAGATAATAACAGATACGATGAATTCTTTCTGATGGATACGGAGACGGCCAGGGAGTATGCTGCCGATAAACTGGGATTCTTCAAAAAGGGAGAGGAAACAGAATGCCGCGAGATCGGAGACGGCAACATCAATTATGTATTCATCATCAGGTCAAAGGAAAGCGGCCGCTCCCTCGTGATAAAGCAGGCCGACAGACTGCTCAGATCATCGGGCCGGCCGCTGGACATGAACAGGAGCAACATCGAAGCTTCTATCCTGAAGCTCGAGCACGAGATGGCTCCGGACATGGTGCCTGAGGTCTACGATTATGATGAGGTCATGCACGCGACTGCAATGGAGGACGTATCCGACTATGAGAACCTCAGGAAGGCACTGGCGGCAAACCGCTTCTACGGTCATCTGGCGGATAATATCTCGACATTCATGGCAGACACCCTGCTGCCTATGACCGATCTTGTGATGGATGCCGAGCAAAAGAAGCAGAACGTGAAGTTCTATACGAATCCTGAGCTCTGCAAGATCACGGAGGATCTTGTCCTGACCGAGCCGTACTACGACTATAAGGGCGGGAACATAATATTCCCGGGCAATGAGGACTTCGTTGAGAAAGAGCTTTACAGCGATACGGAGCTGCATACGGAAGTGGCAAAGCTGAGGCTGAACTACATGAACAACGCCCAGACGCTTCTGCACGGAGACCTGCATTCCGGCTCGATATTCATAAACGAAAAGGGCATAAAGGTGCTCGATCCGGAATTCGCCTTCTATGGACCTGCCGGCTACGACATCGGAAATGTCATAGGCAACCTCTTCTTCGCTCTGGCAAACAGGAGATATGCCGGCGACGGATCCGCCGAGACGGAAAAATGCGCGGCGGATCTTGAGAAATGCATAGAGGATGTGTACGACATGACGAAGGAGAAGCTGACTGCTTTCTACGATGAGATCGTCGAATTCCCGCTCTACCGCACTGAAGGATTCAGAAAGATGTGGATAGACGATGTCATGGCGGATTCTGCCGGATACGCGGGCACTGAGATCATCAGAAGGACTGTCGGAGATTCCAAGGTCATGGAGGTCACCTCGGTCACCGATCCGGATAAGCGCATCCCTATGGAAAGAGCGCTCATAAAGCTCGGAAAAGCTCTTATCATGAAGAGATATGAGCTTCAGAAAGGAAGCGGACTCACGGCCCTGCTGTGAGCCGGCGGATAACAAAACAGGAGATAAGCAGGAATGTACAGCACAAGCGAAAGAATAAAGAGACTGAAGAACAACAGGAACGAGTATGTGCAGCTGGAAAACGTACAGCTTCTGGACGAATCCTACAGGGAAGCGATAGCGGAGTATGCGGACCGCCCTGTATGCGTCCAGTTCGCACGCGGACTCGAGAAGGCGCTGCAGAGAAGAAAAGTCATCATTCTCGAAGATGATATCCTTGCGGGATTCCTTTTCAGGTACACGGTGAACGTGAATCTGCCGATGAAGACACCGGCGGATTTCGATCCGGCCGGACGCGCCCCTGTCTCGATGGATGCAAGACGCGAGGCGGACGAGATACTTGCGGACGGATATGCAGAGGGAAGAGATGCTGAAGAACTTGAGGAATTCGTCTTCGGCGCATCGACGGGCCTCCTTACTCACTTCCATTCGGGGCATGTCCTTCCTGCTTACCGTAAACTGTTGGAAAAGGGATGGAAAGGCATCAGAGAAGAGATCAGAGAATCGCTCGCCGGTGCCGCGGCCGAAGATGAAAAGGCAGAACTCGAGGCTTTCGGCATCGCTGCAGACGCCTGCAGCATGTATATCAGAAGGTACCGCGATGAGGCTCTCAAAATGCTTGATGAAGCAGTAAAAAAGGCCGAGGCTGAAGACTCGGCTGAGAACATGAGAAGAATGAGCGAACTTCGCAGGATGACCATGGCGCTGTGGCATATCTCGACAGAACCTGCATCGTCGTTTTATGAAGCTATACAGCTGGTATGGCTCACTCACGAGATCATGTACTGCGAGAACTCGCCGTTTGCCGTGTCGTTGGGCAGAGTCGATCAGTACCTATACCCGTATTACAGAAAAGATATCGACAGCGGAGCCATAACAGAGGATGAAGTGTCGGAACTCATAGACGCACTATGGGTGAAGATAAGCGGCTACAGAAAGTCGTACCAGAACCTGGCTGTCGGCGGATGCGGTAAGGACGGGAAAAATGCCTGCAACGAGCTGACTCTGAAATGCCTGGACACAGCTGCCAGGCTGAAGGTGGATCAGCCTTCGATAGCGTTCAGATGGCCTGAAGACATCGACGAAAGGACATGGGAGGCCGTGCTGAGGCTTATCAGAGAGGGCATGGGATTCCCTGCCATGATGTACGATCCTAACTATATGAAGGCGCAGATCGACGCAGGCATCAGCGAGGATGATGTGTGGGACTACGGCTTCGTCGGATGCGTGGAGCCTGTCGTGTCAGGCATGGAGAACGGAGATACAGAACTGTTCAGGCTCAACATCCCGAGGATACTGAAACTGTTCCTGAACCGCGGCACCGATGTCGAGACCGGAAGAGTATATACAATGAAGAACGATACGGATCCGGCTTCCTTCGGCACGTACGAAGAGCTTGAAGCCGCGTTCTTCGATGAGCTGGAGTACTGGTATGAGAAGATGCTGCGCTGCCTGACGCATCTGACGAGGCTTTACGCGGAAAGATATCCGCTGCCGTGCATCTCCGTTCTTACAGATGACTGCATCAAAAGAAGGAAAGAGATCAATGCGGGCGGCGCCAGATACGATCACTCGGGCTTCAATCCGTGCGGAGTCGCCAATGCAGCGGACTCCCTGGCTGCCATAAAGAGGATAGTGTTCGACAGAGGAATGGCGACGCTGAGCGAATATACCGACGCAGTGAACAGAGACTTCGAGGGATGCGAGGACCTCAGGATCTGCGCTCTCAGACAGGCCGAAAAGTACGGGAACGACTGCGAACTGCCCGACCGCATAGCGGCCCGCATCGCGGAACTTGCCGCGGATACCGCCGGCAGGTATAAGACATACACCGGAGGCACGTTCCGTCTGGGGATGTATTCTGTTGAAGACCACTCCGACCTCGGGATGATGACGGGCGCGACACCTGACGGAAGGCTTGCGGGAGTATCATTGTGCAATTCGAGCGGAGCTGCCCAGGGAATGGATGTCAACGGTCCGACCGCCATGATAAACTCCGTGACCAGATTCCCTATGGTGAGGTCATCGAACGGACAGGTCCTGGATATAAAATTCACTCCGTCTGTTATCGCCGGAGAAACGGGAGGGAAGGCTCTCAGAGCCCTGATCGAGACATACTTCAGAAAAGGCGGTATGGAGATACAGGTGAGCGCGGTATCCAGGGAGACGCTCCTCGATGCGCAGGCGCGTCCGGAACTCCACGGTGACCTTGTCGTCAGGGTATCGGGATTCAGCGCGTATTTCACATCGCTCAATCTGACGACTCAGAACGAGATAATAGAGCGTACCGAAAACGCGTACTAGGGCGTATAGGTTTTTTCTATATCAGGCCGTATTGTCATGACAGATAAAAAGTAGGAAGATTTAAGGGTAGGTGCCGGCACTGCCGGCGACAGTGTTAATGCAAAAAACAGAGAAAGAGGGAAAATAATGGAAATCATCAAGGAACTGCCTGCGGTATTCGAAGAGTTTGCAGAAGCAAGAAGAAACGCGTTTATCAATGTAAAGAACGTCAAGGACAAGGGGATCCCTGTCATCGGGTCATACTGCACGTATTTCCCGCAGGAGCTTGCTATAGCGGCGGGCTGCGCGACTGTGGGGCTCTGCTCCACCTCGGGCGAGACCATTCCTGTTGCCGAGAAGGATCTGCCGGCAAACCTCTGTCCGCTGATCAAATCCAGCTACGGATTCGCCAAGGCGGACAAGTGCCCGTTCTTCTATTTCAGCGACATCGTGGTAGGCGAGAACACCTGCGACGGCAAGAAGAAGATGTATGAGCTCATGAGCGATTTCAAGGATGTCTTCATCATGGATCTTCCTAACTCGCAGAGCGAAAAGGGCCTCGAGCTTTACAAGGCTGAACTCCTCAGGCTCAAGGCGTACATCGAAGAAAAATTCGGCATCACCATCACCGATGATGACATGCGCAGGGCCGTGAAGCTCGAGAACGAGATCAGAGTGGCTAAGAAGAAACTCATCGATACCATGAAGAACGACCCGTGTCCGGTATCCGGGCTCGATATGTTCAAGGTGCTCTACGGAAGCGGGTTCAAGTTCGACCATACTCTTATCGTCGGTGAGCTCGACGCTGTCAGAGAAAAGATCGAAAAGGAATATGCAGAGGGCAAGAAGCTCGACAAGAGACCTCGCATCGTTCTGACGGGCTGCCCGATCGGCGGAGTTACCGAGAAGGTTATCAAGGCTGTCGAGGAGAACGGCGGAGTCATAGTAGCCATGGAAAACTGCGTCGGAGCCAAGCAGTATGACAGGCTCATCGACGAAGACGCCGCTGATATATGGGAGGCGGTAGCATACAGATATCTTCAGATCGGATGCTCCGTCATGACACCGAACCCTAACAGATACGATCTTCTCGGAAGGACGATCGACGAGTACAAGGCTGACGGAGTGCTCGAGATGACGCTCCAGGCATGCCATACGTATAACGTAGAGCACAAGTCGATCGAGAAGTTCTGCGTCGAGCAGAAGAAAACGCCGTACTTCATGGTCGAGACCGATTACTCGGAGGCGGATGTGGCGCAGCTCAATACGCGTATCGCCGCATTCATCGAAATGCTCTGAGGCCGAAGATCCGAATCCTTGCATCACCGGGAGTCCTGCTGATGTGCTGACGTGCTGTACTGTACGTCAGCGCGCTCGCAGGACTCTTTTTTCGTTCTCCGCCATGAGAGTGATTGTTTGGATTTTAATGCAGGAAAAGCGAAATATATTGAGTTATAGTGTTGCATAAATATTCAAAAGTTGTTATAGTCATACAGGTCAAACAGGAGACCGCTGTCATATCCGGCGGTCACATGGTATGAACAAAAGAACAGGAGAAAGAAAAATGAAGAAGAAATCACTTGTATTGCTGCTTGCGCTTTCGATGATACTCACATTCGCGCTCGGAGCCTGCGGCAAGAGCGGCGGATCCGAAGGCGGAGATGATGCGACTCTCAAGGTCGTAACAGAAGCAACTTTCGCGCCGTTCGAATTCACTGAGGACGGAAGCGAAGAGATCGTCGGATTCGACGTGGACATGATGAACGCCATAGCTGAAGACCAGGGCCTCAAGATCGAGTGGGTAAACATGGAGTTCGACTCGCTCATCCCGGCTCTCGAATCTGATCAGGGCGACATCATCTGCGCCGGCATGAACAAGCTCGCGGGCGACCGCGCCGAGAAAGCCGACTTCGGCGACACATACTTCGAAAGCGACCTGATGCTTCTCGTAGCTGCCGACAGCACTCTCGCCGGGATCGACGCCGTAACTTCCGACATGAAGCTCGCCAGCCAGATCGGAACCACAGGCGGAGACATGGTACAGGAGATGGCCAAGGACGGAAAGATCGCAGAGGGCATCGTTCTCAACCAGTGGACTGACTGCTACATGCAGCTCCAGAACGGAGACGTTCAGGGTGTCATCGTTGACAAGCCGGTAGGAGAAGCTTACCTCAAGGCTCACAGCGATATCGCCAAGTTCGCGGGAGACAAGTTCGGTGATCACGAAGAATTCGCATTCGCTGTAAAGAAGGGCAACACAGAGCTGCTCGACAAGCTGAATACAGGCCTCGCAAACCTCAGGGAAAGCGGCAAATACGATGAGCTCGTAGACAAGTGGTTCAGCTGATCCGTCAGATCATAAAAGCGATTTAAGAAGCGAAGGGAAAGAAATAAGCAATGAGTGTTTATATCAAAGGATTTCTCATCGCCTGCCAGGGCATACCTACCACAGTGTGGGTGAGTCTGATAGCAATAGTAATAGGAGCAGCCTTCGGACTGCTCCTTGCTCTGTGCTCACAGACCAGAAGCAAGATCCTGCAGGTGCTGGCAAAAATATACGTCGATGTTGTAAGAGGCACGCCTATGCTCGTGCAGGCTCTCATCATGGCCTACGGTGTGCCGTGGCTGCTCCAGTCGTGGGGAACGGGATTCAAATGGGCCAATCTGGTCATCCCGGCCATCATCGTCTGCGGGTGCAACTCGGCCGCTTACATGTCAGAGATAATAAGGTCGGGCATACAGGCTGTGGACAAGGGCCAGATGGAGGCCGCCAGGTCGCTGGGCATGAGCCACGGCATGGCGATGAAACTGATCATCATACCGCAGGCCATCCGCGTGATACTGCCAGCATTCGCCAACGAGTTCGTAACTCTCATCAAGGAGACTTCCGTGCTCGGATATGTAGGTGTTATCGAGATACTGCGCAGAGGACAGCTCTGGAATGCCTCGTCCTTCGAGACCTTCCCGGCATATATAGGAGTGGCGCTTGCGTATATGCTGCTCACTATCCCGCTGTCAAAGATCATAAACGGCTATGAGCGCAAGATGGCCAGAAGGGAGTCTGCTAGATGAGCATGATAGAAGTAAAGGGCCTTCACAAGAGCTTCGGACAGCTCGAGGTGCTCAAGGGCATCGACCAAAACGTGGATGAAGGCGAAGTGCTGTGCATAGTCGGACCTTCCGGCTCGGGAAAATCCACTATGCTCAGGTGCATAAACAGGCTCGAGGAGCCTACCGGCGGCGAGATATACATCGACGGCGAGCTGATAACCGATAAGAACCTCGACCAGATGAGGACGAAGATGGGCATGGTGTTCCAGTCCTTCAATCTCTTTCCTCACAAGTCGGTGATAGAGAACCTGACTATAGGACCGGTCAATGTAAAGAAAGAGGATGAGAATTCCGCAAAGGAAAAAGGCATGAAGCTGCTCGAGAGGGTAGGCCTGGCCGAGAAAGCGGATGAATACCCGAGGAACCTCTCGGGCGGACAGCAGCAGAGGGTAGCCATCGCAAGAGCTCTCGCGATGGACCCGGAGGTCATACTCTTCGACGAGCCTACATCAGCTCTCGACCCTGAGATGGTAGGAGAAGTGCTCGATGTAATGAAGGATCTCGCAAGAGACGGCATGACCATGGTAGTGGTGACGCACGAGATGGGATTCGCCAAAGAGGTGGCCGATAAGGTCATCTTCATGGACGGGGGCGTGATCGTCGAGCAGGGCACTCCGGATGAGGTGCTCAATAATCCGAAAGAACCGAGGACACAGGACTTCCTTTCCAAGGTACTTGTCTGAGAAGCGAAAAGCAGACGGGGCGTACGCGGTGCCGTATGCCCCGTTTTATAGTGCGCATATGATATAGTGTTTGTATAAAAATACAAAAAATATGAAAATAATCTCCCAAATACTTGCATAAATATACAAAAAATGTTATAGTCATGCATGTCAAGCAAGGGATGCCCGCAATCAGGCAGGCAGGATCAGGGTATAAACAAAGAACAGGAGAAAGAACAATGAAAAAGAAAACTATCGCACTTTTACTCTCACTCGCGATGATCTTCACTTTCGCGCTCGGCGCATGCGGCAAAAGCGGCGGCGGTGAAGAGGCGGGCGGCGGAGACGACGCCGTAAAATCCGATGCGGCCAACGCGGCGGCTTATGACAAGATCCTCGAAGAACTCAACAGCCAGGCTTCATCTTCTGATGAAGAGATCGTAGTGGCGATGTCGCCGGATTTTGCACCGATGGAATTTGTCGATCTTTCAAGGAACGGCGATGATCAGTACGTAGGATATGATGTCCTGCTCGCCAAGTACATCGCCAACCACCTCGACAAGAAGCTGGTCATCAAGCCGATGTCGTTCGATGCGGTCATGACAGCCGTACAGACAGGCAATGCGGACATGGGTATCTCCGGATTCAGCTGGACGGCAGAGCGTGCCGAGAACTACTTCATAACAGACTGGTATGAGGCAGGCGAGAACGAGACTGAACAGATCATAATCACTACCAAAGAGAACGAGGGCAAACTGAAGGAGGCGGCAAACTATGACGGACTCAAGGTCGGAGCCCAGGGCGGATCGCTACAGGAACTTCTCGTCAAGGAACAGCTGCCGGGCGCTGAGTGCGTGCTGATGACAGACCTCAACGACCTCTGCACAGCTCTTCTGACAGGCAAGATCGATGCTCTCGCTGTAGCGCAGGGCAACGGGGAATCCTTCATCTCTGCCAACGACGGCAAGCTTGTCGATACAGAATTCAAGTTTGAGATCGATGAGAAGTACAAAAACAACGTAGTCCTCATCAACAAGGACAACAAGGAACTCGGCGAGAAGGTCAACGCGGTCATCGCTCAGCAGAAAGAGGAAGGCGTTGCCGATGCCTGGTACGAGGCTTCGCAGATGCTCGGAAACATCAAGACGATCGACGAGCTCGGATATGACGATAAGGGCAACAAGATCGAGGCTGAATAGGCCCGGCCGGACACTTATCTGAAATAAGGGAAACAGATGCAGGGGCTTTCCTGAGGAAAGCCCCTCTCTTTCGGAAAACGGAGGATTACTTATGACTTTAGGATCGATACTCCATGACATGTGGGATATCTTCGTAAAATACTATATCGGAGAAGGCCTGCTCGTAACGGGTGTGGGCTACACGCTGCTTCTGTCAGCGATAGCGGTATTCTTCGGGACCATATTAGGCTCTCTGCTGGCGGTCGGTAAGATGAGCCGCTTCAAAGCGCTGCAGTATGTCATCACGGCATTCGTAGAGATAATGCGCGGAACACCTGCTCTGCTGCAGCTGTACATAGCCTACTTCATCGTCCCTATGATGCTGACCAATCTGAATCCTACGCCTATTGCCTGCGTAGCGATCGGTCTTACTCTCAATTCGGCGGCATATGTCTCAGAGATCATCCGCTCGGGGATCAACGCGGTGGACAAAGGCCAGACAGAGGCTGCGAGGGCTCTGGGACTCACATCGAAGACGACTATGACAAAGGTAGTCATGCCGCAGGCGGTCAGGAACATCCTGCCGGCTCTGGGCAACGAGTTCATCACGATAATCAAGGAGACCTCGCTGGCATCCAACTTCTTCGTCGGCGAACTCATGACGACATATGCCATCATCAAGGGCGTTACATTCAACACCGTACCGACACTGATCGACATCGGCATCATATACTTCGTGATGACATTCACTCTCTCCAAACTGATCGGAGCAGCAGAAAGGAGGATGAAGGCGGGCGCATAGGCACGGCCTGAAGCATATTATGGAAAAAAAGATAATGCATGATCAGAACATGCTCGATGTAAAGAACATATACAAGAACTTCGGCAGCCTGAAGGTCCTTAAAGGAGTATCGACCACGGTGGACAAGGGCGAGGTGATATCTATCATCGGAGCCTCCGGCTCCGGCAAGTCGACGCTTCTCAGATGCATGAACCTTCTCGAGGAGCCTACTTTCGGGGAGGTCTGGATAGAGGGCAAACTCATGACGCCCGTGGATCCGTATCTGCACTATGATGTCATAAGAGCTTCGAAGACATATAAGGGCCTCGTCGCGGGCGGCATGGAGGACATGGACGCCGTCATAAAGATCAAGGCGGAGGACCTGCTGATCGAGAAGCATTCAGCCGAAGGCTCCGAATACAAGTCGCTGATGGATAAGATCTACAGGGACAACCACATCGATACGAATCTCGGGCGCCGTAAGATGAGCATGGTGTTCCAGCAGTTCAATCTTTTCAACAACCTGAACGTGCTCGACAATATCATGCTGGCGCCGGTAGAGACTGCCAAGTACAACAAGGTAAAGGATCTCAATGCCGAAAAGGAGAAGATCGAGGAGCAGGCGATGACTCTTCTGAAGAGGATAGGCCTCGAAGACAAAGCGAAGGTATTCCCGTCAAAGCTGTCCGGCGGACAGAAGCAGCGTATCGCCATCGTAAGGTCCCTTGCAATGAATCCCGATGTCATGCTCTTCGATGAGCCGACATCCGCCCTCGACCCTGAAATGATAGGAGAGGTCCTCGACCTGATGAAGGAGCTTGCCTCCGCGGGCATGACGATGGTGGTCGTCACTCACGAGATGGGTTTCGCGAAAGAGGTCTCGAACCGTGTGCTCTTCATGGATGAAGGATATATCAAGGAGGAAGGCGCGCCTGAAAAGGTGTTCGATGATCCGCAGGATCCGCGTCTTCAGGATTTCCTGAGCAAGGTGCTTTAAAGATGGACAAGAAAGACATTATAAGCTATATAGACGGCAGCGCCGCGGATGAGATCATCGGGATCTCGCATAAGATATGGGAGTATGCCGAGCTGTCTCTCAAAGAGACAAAGTCGGCCGCGCTCTATATCGGGAAACTGAAAGACCGCGGATTTGAAGTTGAGACGGGACTCGCAGGCATAGAGACCGCCTTCAGCGGGAAGTATGTATCCGGGAACGGCAGGCCTGTCATAGGCATACTGGGAGAGTTCGACGCACTCTCGGGTCTGTCCCAGAGGGCGGCATGCACGCACAGGGAGGCGCTCGTTCCCGGCGGCAGCGGCCACGGCTGCGGCCACAACATGCTGGGTGCGGCGGCATTCGGAGCGGCGGCTGCAGTGAAGAAATATCTCGAAGAGACCGGTCTGGACGGGACCGTGATATTCTACGGATGCCCTGGCGAGGAGGGCGGTGCGTCAAAGGCGTTCATGGCCCGCGAGGGGATATGGAAGGATCTGGACTGCGCTCTGAGCTGGCATCCGGGATCTGAAAACGAGGTCGTAACGGGAACCTGCAATTCCTGCACACAGGTGCTGTATAAGTTCACTGGGGTTGCAGCGCACGCGGCGGCTGATCCCGAGAACGGAAGATCCGCCCTCGACGCGGTCGAGCTCATGAACATAGGAGTGAACTATCTCAGAGAGCATATGAAGAAGGAGTGCAGCATCCATTACGCCATGGTGGACGGAGGCGGACTGTCCCCGAACGTTGTACAGGAAAATGCGTCCGTGCTCTACATGGTAAGATCCGTAAAGGTCGCCGACACGCTTGCGCTTCAGGAAAGAGTGGATAAATGCGCAGAGGGGGCCGCGCTTATGACGGGCACGTCATTCGAGAGGATATTCGTGGACGGAACTGCCAACACGGTGCCGAACACGACCCTCGAAAAGCTTATGCACGACAATCTGTCGTACGTTCCCGCGCCCGGATACACAGAAGAGGAAATGGCCTTTGCGGCTGCGCTCGATGCGACCTGTCCTCAGCAGGGAGCGATACCGGGGCACGGCACGAAGTACGATGCCGGTATCTTTGATATCGTCAGCAGGCTGTCGGATAACGGAAGCAAGCCTCTGAACGATTTCGTGATCCCGTTTTACAGCGGCGATGAATTCGAGCCGGGCTCGACAGATGTCGGCGA
>JAFRFA010000094.1:0-4072 GCA_017434585.1 Mogibacterium sp.
ATCGTGCTCGGCCATCTCATGCTTCGGATCGCCTTTGCGTACGACCACCTGGGCCGCAGGGTATTCGATCACGGCCTCAGTCATGCCGTCCATGCATCTGTAGCTGACGTTCTCGATCTTTCCGAGGCTGAGCTCTTCGCCTTCAGGGATGACGAACGAATCGAATCCCGCGCCTTCGGCTGCCGCTTCTGCGGAGTCGACATCGCTCCACGGATTGGCAACGCCTGTCTGCTCCTCACCCCTGACGAACTTGAATGTCATGCCGTCAGCAACGTTTTCCTTGTCGTCCTTCCACTCGAGGTAAGGTCCTTCGGTGCCCTCTGAGAATGTCATCGTGCCGGTACCGTCCTTGTAGACTTCCTCTTCGGACTCGACGCTGCCGTCCTCCTTGTATACGATGTTCTTCTTTACGCCGTCGGAGTACGTGAACACATGGCTCTCGGCATCGTATGTGCCGCTCATCGTCCACTCGGATGTCTCAGACACGCTTCCGCCCCAGGTAACTGTGGCCTTGGCGCCGTTCTCTTCGTCCGTTGCCTCGACCTGGATCGTCGCTCTGTCACATGCGTACGGACCGACAAAATTCATGATCGGGTTCTGGCCGCTGTCCGGTTCAGGCGCAGGCTCTTCCTTCTTGCAGGCAGTGAACGCCAGCGCAAGCGCGAGCGCCATCATTACTGCGAATATTTTTGTAAACTTTTTCATTTTCGTGATCTCCTTTCTTTAAAAAAACCACGTTCTTTTCCATGCTGATTATACAAAAGGTCTCCGCGCAGGAGACTTTTTATATATAAACGTTCAGCATTCGGCAGACCTCAGCGGCTTTGCGCTTAATTCCCCGGCTGTAATTACTATTTCCCGTCAGGGAAGCTGGTGAAGCATCCGTTCTCCATCTGAGGCAGTCCGTATCTTTCCTTCGCATCGGCTATCGCCCTGATCATGAACGCCATGTTGCGGGCCAGATTGCGCATGGTCTGGAGGCCTTCGGCATCCTTTCTTACATCATCAGCAGTAAAGCCGTGCACCTGGTTCCAGTAAGTGGAGGATGCCACCGGCATGCCGCTGATAGTAAAGTATTTGTTGAGAACATCGAACGACGCTGTGTTCCCTCCTCTTCTGGCGCTCACAACTGCAGCTCCGACCTTCATGTGAGTGTCGAAAGGGCAGCTGTAGAACAGCCTGTCCAGGAATGCCAGCATGGTGCCGTTCGGTGAGCCGTAGTACACAGGACTTCCGATGACCAGTCCGTCCGCCTTCTCGAACTTAGCGCTCACTTCATTGACGATATCGCCGAACACGCAGCTTCCTTTCGTCTCGCAGGTCCCGCACGCGATACAGCCTCTTACGTCCTTGTTTCCGACATGGACGAGCTCTGTCTCCATGCCCTCTTCATGAAAAACCTTTGTCATCTCTTCGAGCGCCGTTGCTGTGCAGCCGTCAGCCCGCGGGCTTCCGTTTATGAGCAAGACCTTAGCCATCTTCTGTCCTCCTTTTTCATGTTCTGATCCTATTCGATCCGGCAGTATATACAGAGATATTATATCACATGGCAACGCCGCATTCCCGTCAGAAGTGAATGCGGTTGACAGAACGGGCAGGCAGACATATAATGTGTGTACAATATGTATGTACATCCCGGAGGTAAAATAATGGCTACTACGAAAGTATTCAAAAACGGCAACAGTCAGGCTCTCAGGATACCGAGGGAGATGCACACCGACCGCAAAGAGTTTATCATAAAGAAGATCGGAGAGACTTATATCGCCTATCCGGTCGATGACCCGTGGCAGCCCTTCAGGCAGGCGATAAAAAGGTTTCAGTACGAAGAAATCTTCGAAAGAGATCAGCCTTCGTGGGGTCAGGTCGCAGAAAGAGAGGACCTTTAGAAGATGAAGTACCTTCTTGATACCAACATATGTATCTTTCTGATGAAGAACTCCTTCCCCACGATGACGGATCGCATGCTCAGGCTCGACCCGGACGATTTTGCTGTCTCATCAATTACTCTGTTTGAGCTAGAATACGGCGCGGCCAAAAGCAAATGGGGCGAACGCACCAGAGATTCTCTTTATTCATTTCTCGCTCCGTTCGCAGTGCTTCCGTTCGATCCGGACGATGCCATAGCTGCAGGCAAAATACGCGCTTTACTGGAGGCACAGGGCAGTCCCATCGGTCCCTATGATCTGCAGATCGCAGCGCAGGCGTACACACGGCAGCTCTCAGTGATCACGCACAACACAGATGAGTTCTCCCGGGTCCCGGGCCTCAGGACTGAGGACTGGGTGATCCTGTCCTGAAAGATGATCGCATACAGCGAGACCCGGAGCATCGTTATGATGCTTCGGGTCTTTTCTGTTTCATTTTTCCGTTGAAGTTATTTTCGTTCGCCCTCTACCACATGGTTTCGTCCGGTATATGCTCTATCGTCGGATCAAGCGGTTCTTCTCTCAGCACGGTCCTCATGTACTGGCTGAACTGATCCCTGATCGACTGTCTGGTGTATACTCTCGGATCGCAGAGGTCGTGGCATACCCATACCACGTGGATGCCGCGCTCGCGGCCCTGCTCCTCGAACATACCGTGGAGTCCGTCGAGAGCCTTGCAGCTCATGTGCTCCCACATCATGACCATGTCGGCGTTCATGATCTCGCAGAACTCCCAGAGCTCGTCGACGAGGACTTTGTAGCCTCCGTGCGTGCGGTTTCTCATGATCATGTTCTCGTTGAGCCACGCCATATCGTAGTAGGCCTTCTCGCGGTTGAGCGGAGTGTCGATGGTCTCGACCATCCTGTTGTTGACCATGGACAGCATGTCCGTCAGAGGCAGAACTCCCCAGCAGTGGATCATCCAGTAGAGCATGTGGATGTTGTACTGCGGCTGCACGCCCCAGACTATGCATCTGTGCCTGTACTCAGGCGCCATCATGGTCTTTCTCTTATAACCCTGCGCCACGAGTTTGCTGATCTTTTTATCGATAGGCGGGAAAAGCTCGGAACGTCCGCAGTTGCCCATGTAGTTCGTGTCGTTATACAGCGAGAATACCGATCCCACGAACTGCGGATAATCCGTTCCGTTGTTCTCGAGCCAGAACGCGCGGTGCGTGGTTGCGTCGTTGACTCTCTCGGCGCTCTCGAAGTAGCGCTTCCAGTTCCACTTCTCGCCGGCGTGGTCCTCGATGAACTTTATAGCGGCCTTCACGTCGTTGGCGGCATAGTCCTGCACGTCGTCCTCGCGGTGACGCATCGGCGCTACCAGCTGGAATGTCGGTATGCCGTACTCTCTCTCGAGCCGGTGGGCTATGATTCCGTTGCCCATCAGGGAACCATCGCATGTCGTGTTGACCTGCACGGCGCAGCATCCGAGCACGGCGAAATCGTCGTCTATCGAGATGCCGGCCTCGGCCTCAGGCATCGGGCAGACATCTCCCGGCAGACCGAATTCCTGCGCGACATCGAGATAGTGCGTCGTGGAATTCTGAGTCAGGAGGTTCGCGACGAACATGGTCGGCACCTCTCTGAGTATGGCCTTCGTCTCGTCGAAGCCCATCATGAACGCCGTCATCGCGTTCTCATCTGTGAGTACGCAATGCCTCGACCACTCCTGATCGTTGCCGGTGCGGCGGTCGCCTTTGAAGATGTTGTCCATCGTCTTGGCGACGTCGTAAATGACGAAGTTCATGGCGGTGTGCGTGATGCGGAGAGGCTCGTCTCTGAGGCCGAGCGTGAACTTGTCCATCATGTAAGGCACGGCCAGGTAGTTGGCCATCCATCTGTAGCGGAACATCGCCTTGACGTTCCTCGGCTTTGAGATGAACCTGGCGAGTATAGACATGATGTACAGCCATCTCGAGTAATCGTAAAGAGTATCCTTTACGCCCCTCCACTCGCGGCGCCTGAAGACTTTGGACTTGCCGTTCGTCGGATAGAGCTGGCCCAGGGTCTGGTCGCCCTTTTTCTTCTTAGGGTTCGTGATCTTTTTGACCTGTTTGAATGCCATTACATCTCACCTCCCTGGATCTTCTTTATCTCTATGCTCTCGATGAAGGCCTGCACGCGCGTGCGCATCTGGCCTG
>JAFRFA010000095.1:0-4365 GCA_017434585.1 Mogibacterium sp.
CACCCTCCGCTCTGGCCGCTAAGTGATTCCCCCATAGCCCTAAACCTCGCTCGGCTTTGTCCACTATCCTCCTCATGGTAGCCACCGCCTGCACAGGGTAGTTCCCGCTAGCCGTCTCACCAGATAACATCACTGCATCAGTCCCGTCAAGTACAGCATTGCTGACATCACTCGCCTCCGCACGCGTAGGCCTAGGGTTACGAATCATACTGTCAAGCATTTGTGTGGCAACGATAACAACTTTCCCGCGAACTCGGCACATATCAATAATGCGCTTCTGCACGAGCGGCACGTCCTCAGTAGCTATCTCAACGCCTAAGTCCCCTCGCGCTACCATAACTCCGTCCACTACGTCAACGATTTCGCTGATGTTGTCAACGGCCTGCTTTGTCTCTATCTTCGCCAAAACTCTCATGCTGGAGCCGTATTCCTGTATAAGCCTTCGAACCTCCAGAATATCATGAGCACTCTTCACAAACGATACGGCCAAGTACTCCATGCCGTGCTGAATGCCCCAGACAATATCTTGCCTGTCCTTGTCACTAAGTGCCGGCATAGTGATATCTGCCCCTGGAAGATTTATCCCCTTAGTGTTGCGCAATAGCCCGCCGACAATTACTCGGCATGTAACTTCATCACCCTCTGCCTTCTCCACCTCAAGATTAAGTGCGCCGTCATCAATAAATATACTCTGGCCAGGGACTACTTCATGAGCTAGTAACGGGTAGTTCACCCATATGCGGTCGGGAGTGCCGTCAAAAGGCTTGTCGTCCGAGACGAGTACAATGTGTGAGCCCTGAGTAAGCATAATCTCTCCGCCAGTCATGAGGCCGGTGCGTATCTCTGGGCCTTTTGTGTCCAGTAATGCGGCAATAGGTTTCTTGACAGAGCGTTCAACCCTGCGAATGAGCTTGAGCATCTTCTCGTGGCCGTCATAGTCACCATGAGAGAAATTCAGGCGAGCAACATTCATCCCAGCTTCAGCCATAGCTTTGAGAGTGTCGTAGTTATCGCTAGCTGGGCCGATAGTGCAGACTATTTTCACAAACATAATAATTCCTCCTTATGTGAGCGGGTAAGTGCATTATACTTCACGCAGCGACTATCTCATACATCCCATCCGGCAATATTCCGGAGACGAGTTCACGAATTTTTGCGCCGTCTACACTGAACTCCTTCAGCCACAATAATACTGCCTCATCACGTTCTCGCAGCTCCATCAACAGGCGAGCTTTCCCCCTGCAGCGGTTCAACCCTAAGACAAAATTCCTCATGTTCAGCTCCGTATGCATCTCCACATTAACAACTATCTTCACATACTTCTGAGCTATGTTCACAGCCTCATCAGCCGGCACAATTTTCTCCGGCAAAAATTGTCTCCTATCATCCAGCTTCCCAGTGACTATATAGGCATTTCCTGGTGAAAGTATATCCTTCATCTCTTGCCACATCTTCGGGAATATGACTACATCTATACTGGCCTCAGCATCCTCCAGCTTCATGATGCACATAGTTTCGCCCTTCTTAGTGGTCTTAACGTTCAAGGCAGACACTATCCCGCCAATACAGGGCATAATATCCTCACTCATCCACTTTTGGCCCTCCGTCAACAAGTCCGATATCCAGCAGTTCACATATCCCCTAAGGGTATCAGAATACGCCTCATACGGATGTCCTGACATGTACAGCCCCGTGACGGCCTTCTCAGCCGTGAGCTTGTCCAGGCAGGTATAGTCGTCAACAATGGGTATTTGTGGCATTTTGGGCTCTGGTGTATATTCATCCTCCTCAAAGCATAGGAGCAACTGTTCCCCTGTTTTAGCCTGCTGGTTCTGAACCTTCTTCAGGAGTTTAGTGTTCTTCTGGACAGCATCCAGACATAGCACCAGCCAGCCCAACATCTGTGCACGGTTAGGGTTCATGCTGTCAAAAGCGCCGGCCTTTATGAGGTTCTCGAAGACAGTCTTGTTCATCAGGCTCATATCCACACGCTGGATGAAGTCCCATAAATCACGATACTTCCCGGCAGTTTCACGCTCATGCACTATCATATCCACAGTGTTATGCCCTAGACGCGATACTGCTCCTAAGCCGAAACGTATCACTTCTCCGTCGGGTGTAAAGCTCTCATTCGACACATTGATATCCGGAGGCAACACATCTATACCGCTATGCTTCACCTCCATCACATAATGCCCTAACACTTCACGCTTTGCCTTCATCTGGCTGGATAAATACGCTGCCATAAATTCCGCGCGGTAATTAGCCTTGAGATATGCTGTGTCATACGAGATTAATGCATACGCAGCACTGTGAGACTTGTTGAAGCCATAGCCCGCGAACTTCTCTATGTCGTCAAAGATGCTGCCAGCTGTTTCTGGAGGGATATTATTCTTTTCTGCGCCCGCCATGAACTTAGCTCTCTGCAGCTTCATGACCTCGATTTTTTTCTTGCCCATAGCCTTCCTGAGCATATCCGCCTCGCCCATAGTGTAGCCCGCTAGGATATTTGCCGCCTGCATAACCTGCTCCTGATACAGTATCACGCCGTAAGTTTCCTTCAGAGTACTCTCAAGTAATGGATGCGGATAATGTGGTACAGCTCTGCCGTGTTTGCACTCGATATACTGTTCCACCATGCCGGTCTCCAATGGTCCTGGCCTATACATCGCTAAAGCAGCTACTAAGTCCTCGAAACAGTCTATCCTCAATTTCCGGAGCATTGCTCTCATGCCGTCGCTCTCCAGCTGGAACACGCCCATAGTGTCTGCATCCTGTAGGAGCTTGAATGTCTTATGGTCATTCATAGCGTCATTAATGGCGGACAAGTTCGGAGGAGTTTTGCCGTTAGCCTTGATGTTATGCATAGCTTCGTCAATGATGCTGAGAGTGCTGAGGCCAAGAAAATCCATCTTCACCAATCCGAGCTTCTCCACTCCCTCCATAGTGAACTGAGTAACTACTTGGCCGGTATCAGTGTCCTTATCGGAACCCAATCGCTTCACCGGCACTAAATCGGTTATTGGGACTGGAGAAATCACTACCCCTGCGGCATGTTGGCTAGTGTGTCGAGCTAAACCCTCAATGTTCCGTGCGGTATCTATGACGTCATGAACTACTGGATTGTCCTCGTATGCTTCTTTGAGTTGGTCGCTGTCCTGAAGAGCTTCATCAATATTCTTAGCCTTTTCGGGAACGAGTTTAGCAGTTTTGTCCATGAGAGCGAAATCCTCCCCCATAGCGCGGCCGACGTCTTTTATGGACTGCCTGCCCTTCATGCGGCCAAAGGTGATTATCTGCGCTACATGGTCAGAGCCGTAATGGTCAGAGATATACTTGAGTAATTCATCCCTGCCTTTGTCGCTGACATCAGTATCGATATCGGGCATAGAAATTCTCTCAGGGTTAAGAAATCTCTCAAACAGTAAGTTATAGCGCAATGGGTCAAGCTCGGTAATCTGCAAGCTCCATGCTACTACGCTACCCGCAGCACTGCCCCGTCCTGGGCCTATGGGTATATTTCTCTTTTTCGCGGCCTGAATTATTCCCGAGACTATCAGGAAATACGCACTGAAGCCCATTTTCGTGATGACGTCTAACTCGTAGTCTATGCGCTTCTGGTACTCCTCAGGGACATCAAGGCCTTTAGCCGAGAACTTTGCACTGAGGCCGGTATGTGCGCGAGTACGTAATTCATCATCCAGAGTAACGCCTTCTGGCAGCTCCAAATCGGGTAAGTAGTAATGCTCATGGTTCAGCTTAAGCTCCACATTGCACCGGTCAGCTATAGCAACGGTATTAGTGAGTGCTTGAGGTATTATGTCGTGAAAGTATGAGTACATTTCTTCCGGCTCGGCCAAGTAACAGCCACTATACACAGTGTCATAAGCCTCAGAGCTATCATTAGGAGTATCTTTTGCTTTAGTGTCGGAATGAGTATTTATGCGCTTGAAGACCTTGTGCCAGTGCATATCTTCGCGTGTGAGGAAGTGAGCATCAGACGTAGCTATTACCGGTATGCCTGTGCGCTGATGGATCCGCAATAACCCCTCATTGACTTTGCGTTGTTCCGGTATATGATTATGCATCATCTCCAGAAAGAAATTCCCATCACCAAATACATCACGGTAATATCCTGCCCTAGCTTCAGCGTTATCGTAATCGTCATGTATGATGAACTGAGCAATCTCCCCAGCCAGACATGCGGAACTAGCGATTAATCCCCTGTGGTATGTTTCTATGAGAGAGTGGTCAATTCTCGGGTGATAGTAAAAACCTTGAGTGTTAGCGATAGAAACGAGCTTCATCAGGTTATGCCAGCCGTCAAAGTTCTCAGCCAAGAGTATCAAGTGATTAGTGCGTTTA
>JAFRFA010000096.1:0-15265 GCA_017434585.1 Mogibacterium sp.
ATTGACATCTTAAGGTACCTCCTTGTCTCAAAAGTACCTTAAGTATATGTAAACACTATGCCGAAGAAACTGAGATCAGTTCTTCAGGCTACAAGCTTTTGGAAATTCTTCGGCATAGTTTTTTCTTCGGCATAATCAGTGTTATCCCGAATTCGGGATAAGACGGATCGCGGATCGGAGTTTGAGAAGGTCGATCTTTTCGAGATCAACTATGAGACCGGCGAGATTCGCACGAACATATTCTACTGTGATCCACAGCAGCCCGCTCAGAAGCCGCACGTTGAGAACAATCACAATTATGTGAGAGACATCATCCCTAACGGCAAGAATCTGAAAAAACTCACACAGGAAGATCTTGATTTGATGTTCTCTCACATCAACTCGACTCCGAGGGGCTCTCTTAATGGCAGGACGCCGTATGAGGTATTTGCTTTCTTCTACGGAGAAGAACTTCTCAGTAAACTCAATGTTACGAAGATCAGCAAAGATGCCGTCACTTTGATGCCTTTTCTTTTGAAGAACATCAAGTAATCAAAGCGCGCCCGCCGGGGCGGGTCGCCGGGAGGGGCGGGCTTGAAAGGCGCGCCGTTCGCCTCCTTTGGCTCACGGTGTCTGCCATCTGATCGCCCCGCTCTGTAGCTGTCGTCAGGGCTTAGTAGTTGCCCGCCGCCAGCGCAGGGGCTCCCGGGGCAGACTGGATAATTCGTTAAAACAAAAAAGCAGCTCCGATCCCACTCGTTGCTGCTTGATTGCCCAGCCCTGGAACCCAAATTGAATACCTAAGTTACCAGGGCAAGAAAGAAATTAATCTTCCACCAAAAAGATAATAACCTTTTTTGTCCCGATTGTCGTGGGTTTTTTGCAAAAAATGAATTGTCTTATTCAAGAAAATGGGCCTCAGGTACTGCCCTGAAGCCCTTGTGTTTGCGAACTAAATCGTTCACTTTGATTTAACTTTTACATCGTGAATTAACTTTTGCAATTCACCAAAAAGTTTTAAGCGTTAAGGAAAACAATTATGAACGGGTCACGCCTCGTTCTCGACATCGCTTTTTTCTGCCACCGAACAGTCCGCCATCGCAACCGGCTCCCAGAGAGAATACGGCGGATATCTCAGAAGATATCTCTTATATGCCTTCTTTGTATTTGCCAGTGCATTTCTTCCCATTGCTATGGACTGTCCGGAATTGAAATTGACATAATAGCCGCTGATATCCCTTACGTGATCCAGGTTTATGATCATCTTTTTTATGGGTCTGAAGAACGCTCTCTCTGCAAGAGATTCGGCTATCGTATTCAGTCCCCCGTAAAATGAATAATCCTTGCCTGATGTAACTACATGAAGCTTCCGTCCGTCCTGTTCTATCACCTCGATGTCGTCGATCCTGATTTTTGCGCAGTTGGTGGCGCTTATTACGGAAATGTATTCCGGCAGCGGACGAACTCTTATCTTATGATGTTCTCTGTGATGCATATCCGTACCTCCTCTTAATCTGTTTTCTGGAGCGAAAAAACTATAATACGGATATGATGACATATAATTAATGAAAAGTAATCAGCAAAAAACCGCCACAAACCGCAACTTTCCTCCAAACGATAAGTATTGAAAACAAATTGTAAACTATGCTAAAATCCAGCATGTAGAGTAAATATCAAGCGTTAAGTGTCCCTGGGATGGGATGTTGCCCGGGAACGAAAACTTACTGAGTTGCGATTTGATATTGCATCCGCTACTGCAGATCAATAAATAACAGGAGAATTCCCTCCGGAACCGTGATTGCTGCAGGTAAGCGATTTTTGAAAGTGTTGCAATTACTTGATTTCAGGAGGTTTTTTGTATGAAAAAGAACTACTTCACCACCGAAACACTTGTCATTACCGCCTTCATGACGGCACTATCTGTTGTGTTGTCCAAACTGGTATCGGTCAATATATCGTTTCTGAGGATAGGATTCGGTTTTCTGCCCATAGCCGTACTGGCGATAATGTACGGTCCTGTCGTGGCTGCGATCGGATACGGTCTGGCTGATCTTATAGGGGCTTTTCTGTTTCCTACCGGGACATTCTTTCCGGGTTTCACCGTATCGGCAGTTCTCACCGGCCTTATCTTCGGTTTCGTCCTATACGGCAGGGAAGTAACAATAATAAGAGCGCTGATCGCATCAGCGCTGGTGTGTCTGTTCGTCAACCTGCTGCTTAACACATACTGGCTGACATTCATTCTGGGCAAAGGCTTCAAGGTGCTGCTGGCATCCAGAGCCGTCAAAGAGATCGTGGCGATACCCGTAATGGCCCTGCTGATAGTTGCAGTCGACAGGTACGTTCTCAGACATGTAAAGGCCGGAACTGTCACAAATTAGTCTATAACTTCATACATTGAGTCCGCGTCCTCCTTGCGAACCGTTTCAGGCATTGCAAGAACGCGGACTTTTAAAATGTTGCTTCCGAAGGTGATCTTGATCTCATCGCCTGTCTTAAGCTCTAGGCCTGGTTTAGCTATCCTTCCGTTCACCTCGACCCTTCCCTTCTCACAGGCGTCTTTCGCTACGGTCCTTCTTTTGATTATTCTTGAATTCTTAAGATACTTATCCAGTCTCATTATCTGTTTTCTTTCATCTTGTTATGCATACGGTAAAAAAAGAGCGGATAGTCCGGCTACCCGCTGCTTTCTGATTTCTCTGATTACTTGTTCACTGCGTCCTTGAGCGACTTTCCCGCCTTGAATACAGGAGCCTTGGAAGCAGGAATGGAGATCACTTTGTCCGGTTTCTGAGGATTTCTGCCTGTCCTTGCTTTTCTCTTTCTGGTTTCGAATGTGCCGAATCCGATGAGCCTTACGCTGTCTCCCGCTACCAGAGCCTTTTCGATCGTATCGAGAACGGCATCGAGAGCGAGCTCTGCATCTTTTTTCTTGAAGCCTGTCTTGTCTGCAACCTTTGCAACCAATTCTGCTTTATTCATAATCATTCCTCCTAATGTAAACGATATCAGAAACTACCGATATTATATGTGCTTCTTTAACGGATTGTCAACATAATAATCCTCTCAAACTGTTGATATTCAGCCATTTTGGAAAATCATCAACGTGCTATTTTCATCCTGACCGCGATCCTGTATATCGTATCTCCCTTTGGTATCATCACTATCTCTTCTCTGGTTATGGCTCCGGTAAGGAATACCGTTACAAAGTATACCGCAACGGCAATAAGTATCGCCAGCATCGTGGAGAGCGCATTGCTCGAAGTTATAAGGAAGAACAGTTTGTATGACGCAAGAGCGCCCGCGCCCATTATGAGAGATGCATAGAGAGGCGTCACGAATATGCTCTTCACATCCAGGCTGACTCCAGCGTATTTGCGAAGCGCCAGGAAGTTGAGCGTGCCGGCGGTGATATATGCTGTTATCGATCCTATGGCTGCTCCGTTCACGTTCAGTGCAGGTATTCCGACGAGCAGATATGAAACCACCGTCTTTACCACAGCGCCGAGGAAAAGGTTCCAGACAGGCAGCAGCATCTTTCCTATACCCTGCAGGCTAGTCGAGAAGGCTCTCATGATCGCAAGCAGAACTATGGTGACAGACAGTATCTGGAGTGTAGGAACCGCAGTCAGGGCCTCATCAGGCTTCCTGAAATAAAGCATAGTGAGAATTGGCTTTGCGAGGACCATGAGTCCGATCATGCATGGATATGTGATCACCATCATGGTCTTGAGTCCGGCCTTGATATGCCCGTCGAGCTCTGCCTTGTTTTTGAGAGTGAAGGCTGTGGTCACAGCAGGCATCAGGCTTATGCAGATGGCATCCACGAACACCAGCGGCATACTGACTATAGGGTCAGTATAACCCCCCATAAGTCCGTACAGCTTCTTGGCCTGCGTCATATCCCAGCCTGTCGCAAGCAGTCTTCTCATGACTATTGCCGCATCGATATTGAACATGATAGGCATGATAGAAGAACCTATCGTGATAGGCACTACAAAGATCAGGAGTTCCTTCAGCCTTTGCTTGTCGGTCTCTTTTCTAAGTATCGAGTCCTTTGTGAGTTTTTTACGTCTGCCTCTGTCGCTCCTGTATATGAACAGCATCACGATCAGAGCAACAAGAACTCCGGCAGAAGCTCCGAATGTCGCGCCCGCAGCAGCTTTTTCCAGGCTGGTTTTGTAAAAGATATACGCAAGAGAAAGGCCTGCCGCCACTCTGGCCATCTGCTCGATGACCTCGGTAACAGCAGTCGGCTTCATCTCCTGCCTGCCCTGATAATATCCTCTCATCGATGCAAGGAACGGAGTGAGAAGAAGCGCGAAAGACACCGCCCGCATGGAAGCCTCGGCTCCCGGATTCTTGTAAAATCTTGCGATAGCTCCGGCGCCGGCAAACATTATTGCAAATGCGATGATGCCGAGGACCGCTGACACCTTCAGCGCGAGCTTGTATGATTTATGGGCATTGATATAGTCCCCGCGCGCTATCCTTTCAGAGACCATTCTGGATATGGCCACTGGAAAGCCGGCTGTTGCCACAGTGTACAGCAGCTGATAGACCGGATATGCCGCGCTGTAGTATGACTGGCCCTCGGCACCGATCATGTTAGTCAGGGGGATCCTGAATATCGCGCCGAAGACTTTGCTCACTATCCCCGCTATCGCCAGTATGGTCGCTCCCTTGAGAAGCGTCGCAGACGCTGTCTGGGATATCCCTGCGGCTTCCTTTTCACTTATTCTGATGTCATCTCCTTTATCGCTGTGCATCAGTATCTGTTGCTTCAGAGTTGTTTAATGATCTCCTGCTTTGCCTTGTTGGCTTCAAAAACAGTCTTTTCTATATCTATGGTCGTATACTCGCCGTCTTTGTACAGCACTCTTCCGTCGCACATCGTAAGGCAGACATCCTTGCCGTCTGCAGAGTAGATAAGCGCATTTGCCATATCTGCACAAGGCTGCATATTAGGCTCGCTTGCATCGACGACTATAAGATCAGCCTTGAAGCCTTCCTTGACAAGTCCGCAGTCTTTCCTGCCCTGTGAGAGAGCTCCGGCTCTGGTAGCGCTTCTCAATACCTGCTGAGGAGTCATCACTGCAGGGTCCATCGTCTTCACCTTTCCGGTGAGAGCAAAGAGTTTTATCTCCTCAAAGAAGTTAAGGCTGTTGTTGCTTGCCACACTGTCCGTGCCGATCGCAACGTTTATACCTTTATCGTACATGAGAGGCACGTTTGCCATGCCGCTCGAGAGCTTCATGTTGCTCACCGGATTGCTGGCGACCGTAACGCCCTTCTCCCTGAATATGTCAAGATCGCTCTCAGTGACCCAGACGCAGTGCGCAGCCGTGCACGGCTGATCGAACATGCCTGATTCAAGGAACACCTCGGCAGGAGTCTTTCCGTGTCTCTTCATGCATTCCTCGTGCTCGAATCTGGTCTCTGAAAGGTGTACGTGAGTATTTACATCGAATTCCTTCGCTGTATCGGCTATTGCCTTCAGAGTCGGAAGATCGTTCGTGTACTCTGCATGAGCTGAGGCATCCACGAGTATGCGGCCCTCCTCCATACCGTAGTACATCCTGATGGCCTCGACCATCTCCTTGAATGATACACTGTTTTTCGGCGGGGTTCCTGAGTTGACGACAGAGCGGCAGATATTGGTCTTGGTCCCTGCAGTGGCTATCGCTTTCACCATGTCGTCGATGAAAAAATACATGTCCGTTGTGGAAACTATGCCGAACTTTACGGATTCAGCCATGGTCAGCATAGTTGCCCAGTAGACCGCATCGCTGTACAGTTTGTCCTCGAAAGGAAATATCTTTTCCTCCAGCCATCTCTGAAGCGGAAGATTCTCTCCGATGCCTCTCAAAAGGCTCATCGGCGAGTGGCCGTGCGCGTTGTAGAACGCAGGCATCAGCACCTTGCCTTTACCGTCGTATGTCTCAAAGAAAGCAGCCTCATCTTCAGGAGGCTTGCTGTCGATATACACGATGCTGTGGCAGTTCGTGCCGACAAACATGTTTTCACGGTATTCGAAGTTTTCGTCTATTATCCCAATGTTTTTGAAAAGCATATACTTACTCCTTTCGGGTTACATACACGGATGATTATACGTTATTGATGTGTTCTTGTGAATAAACATAAACAGAGTTTCAATTAACTGAAGTCAGTTTCCCGAGCTGCTTTCCATCGTCGCAGCTTCTCTTTTGACGTCGCTCAGATAGCGCATCAGCCCCAGAAGCTTCTCCGTATCTATGGTCTTTCCCGTACGCACCTGTATCATAAGTCCTCGTACATCTGAAATGAGCAGCTCATCCCCGTATTCGGATCTTGCCATTACGAGCACATAAGGATGCAATTTTACTCTGTCCGAAAACTTTATCTGTATCCATTTTTCATTTCTGCTGATATTGACGGCTCCGAGATAACCGGCGTGCGCTCTGATCTCTGCTATCCTTATGAGTTCGAGAGCTTCTGCAGGTATGTCGCCGTACCTGTCCGTGAGCTCATCGATCACATCCATGGCATCGTCGGAGTCATTTACGGATGCTATCCTTCTGTACGCATCGAGCCTCAGCGATTCATCCGTGATGTAGTCTGCAGGTATTGAAGCGTTCACCGCAAGGTCGATGTTTATCTCGGATCTTTCCTCTCCGGTGTCCTCTCCCTTCAGCTGCCTCACTGCCCTATCTATCTCTTTGCAGTAAAGCTCATATCCTATGCTTTCGATATGTCCGCTCTGTGCTTCTCCGAGCATGTTGCCGGCGCCTCTGAGCTCCAGGTCTCTCATAGCGAGTCTGAATCCTGCTCCGAACTCGGTGAACTCCCTTATTGCCGCAAGCCTCTTTCTGGCTATGTCGGTAAGGACCTTATCCGGCTGATACATGAGATATGCGTATGCCAGTCTGCTCGATCTTCCGACTCTGCCTCTCAGCTGGTACAGCTGAGCCAGACCGAATCTGTCCGCGTTCAGGATGATCATCGTGTTTGCATTAGGTATGTCAATGCCGTTTTCGATAATAGTCGTAGCGACAAGGATGTCTATCCTTCCCTCGATGAAATCCAGCATCGTGTTTTCAAGAGCATCCTCGTTCATCCTGCCGTGGCCTATGCCCACGACAGCGTCCGGCACGAGCCGTCTGATCGTTTCAGCGACCTGATGTATGCCAGTGATCCTGTTGTTGACGACGAATACCTGGCCGCCCCGCGCAAGTTCGCGGACTATAGCATTCCTGAGCATCTCCTCGTCATATGCCGTCACGTAAGTATGCACCGGAAGCCTGTCGCCCGGCGGCTCGTCTATGATGCTTATATCCTTTATCCCGGTCAGCGACATGTTCAGCGTTCGCGGAATAGGAGTCGCTGAAAGCGTCAGCACATCCACGCTGCTTTTGAGTTCCTTGATCTTCTCTTTATGCCTTACGCCAAAACGCTGTTCTTCATCTATTACAAGAAGTCCAAGATCGTTGAATTTGACGTCCTCCGAAAGCAGTCTGTGTGTTCCTATCGCAAGATCGACACTGCCGTTCTTTATCCCTTTTACCGTCTTTGTCTGAGCGGCTTTCGATCTGAATCTTGACAGTTCTTCTATCTCAAACGGAAAATCTCCGAAGCGCTCCCTGAGATTATGATAATGCTGGTTGACAAGAAGCGTCGTAGGAGCCAGAAGCGCAGCCTGTCTGCCTTCGGAAACGCACTTGAATATCGCGCGTGCCGCGACTTCTGTTTTTCCGTATCCGACATCTCCGCAAAGAAGCCTGTCCATCGGGAGGGCTTTCATCATGTCTTCTTTTATCTCTTCGGCGGCTCTGAGCTGGTCATCTGTTTCAGTATACGGGAACGCATCTTCGAACTCTGTCTGCCAAACAGTGTCTTCCCCGAAAGCATAACCGCCTTCGGCCTGTCTCTTTGCATAGAGCTTCACAAGATCCTCGGCGATCTCCATGATCGCTTTTTTTGCCCTCTCCCTGGTCCTCTTCCAGCTGCCTCCGGACAGTTTCGAAAGATGCGGGGCATTGCCCGAATTTCCTATGTATTTCTGTATTACGTCGAGCTGTTCGGTAGGGATGTAGAGCATATCCGAACCGGCGTAGCGGATCACAAGATAATCCCTTGTCATCCCGTCCGCCGTTACAGGCTTTATTCCCTCAAACCTGCCTACACCGTGCGCTTCATGGACGATGTAGTCTCCCTGATGCAAATCCGAGAACTGTATGCTGTCTCTGGAGCTCTTTCTTTTGCTCTTTCGGCGCGGCGTCTTTGCAGTCCCGGTGAATATATCGCTTCCCGTGATGAAGCATATCTTCTCGTCTTCCATCACAAAACCGGACGACAGCGTCCCTGTCCTGTAGGATATATCTCCGTTTACTTCTGCGATGTCGAGATACTCTCTGACCCTGTCGTTTCTCTCACTGCTGCCCGCCGCTATGATCACGCGGCAGCCCTTCGCAAGAAGTCCTGAGACCTCGGACGCGAAAAGTTCTATATGGCCATTGAACGGAGCGATCTGTCTGCTTCTTACATTTTCTATGTCATCGCATTTCTCAAGACCGGGTACCGACTCCGGATAAGGGGTGTATATCTCCAGCTTACGCGGTGCCGTCCGTCCGTACGCTCCTTCATATACACTGAACAGCACCTCAGGGCTCACCTGTTCCGAAAGGCTGTCGGTGACCCTGGCCGGATCGACCACAGCTGTAACTCCGCCCTTCACGTGATCCCACAGCCGGTGCTTTTCTATATCGAAGTATTCGATAAAATCGGCATATATCTGAGGGCTGCCGCCCTGACCTTCGAAAACATCACGGATCCTGCCTCTGTGGCTCTCGACGAGGTCCACCCTTCCGTCCTTCACATCGGGATGGGCATGCTCTTTTCTGTAGCGGCGTATCATTCGGTCGTATTCCCTCATGACAGCTGCAAGCGCTTTTTCTTTCTCTTCGTTGTCAGGTATGAACTCCGCAGCCGGTCCGATCGTTATCTCATCCATACTGCCCGTAGATCTCTGTGTACCGGTGTCGAAAGTCCTTATGGAATCCACCTCATCGTTGAAGAATTCGATCCTCACCGCGTCATCCATAGAAGGTATGAATACGTCGAGTATACCTCCCCGCGATGTGAATTCTCCCGGGGATTCAGTGACCGGCGCCGCGGTATATCCGGCATCGGCGAGCCGTTTTCTCAGTTCCTGCGGATCGGTCCTTTCTCCCGTCCTTATCTTTATAAAGGATGAGAGGAACCTCTCAGGAGAAACAGTTGCCCTGACAGCTGAACTTACAGGAGCTATCACCATCACAAGACCTTTGCCGGTCGAAGCATCCGCTCCGGGATCAGAGGTCCCTGCAAGCGCGCTGACAGCCTTTATCCTCTGGACAAGGGAGCTTCTGTCTCTTGCCTCGTAGAGTATATGCATATCTTCCTCTTCGGGAAGTATGACGGGCTCAAGTTCCGGCAAATAAAAAACGAGGTCATCAGCCAGGCGGGACGCCTCCTGCCCGGACGAGACCACTGCAAGCATTTTTCTGTTCTCACTGAGGCAGCGTGCCAGCATGTACGCCGTCCTGCTGCCGCTGACTCCTGTATGGATCCTTATCATTACACGTGGTTATGTTTATTCATGGCGTTATCGACGCCGATGCCTATGATGTCCTTAACAGCTTCCGCAGCCTCCGAAGCGGCCTCATCGAGTATCTTCTGTTCGGCCTTCGGCACCTTGCCGATGACTCTGTCGACGAGATCCTCTCCGTCCTTTGCTCCGCCCACTCCTATCCTGATCCTTACAAAATCTCTGGTGCCAAGCTGTTCCACTACTGACTTCATCCCGTTGTGGGTGCCCGGCCCTCCAGCCTTTCTTATCCTTATGGAACCTGCAGGCAGATCTATGTCGTCATATATCACTATCAGGTTCTGCGGCGGCACGTCGAAATACATGGCGGCTTCTCTCACCGCCTGCCCGCTTCTGTTCATGTAGGTCTGCGGTTTTACCAGAACGACCTTTTTGCCGGCTATCCTGCCCCTTCCGATAAGGGCATGGAATTTGTTCCTGCTTACATCTATGCCCTCATCAGAAGAAAGCACATCTATGGTTCGAAACCCCATATTGTGCCTTGTGTTCTCGTATTCTTTGCCGGGATTGCCGAGACCTGCTATCACGTAGGTATCTCCGGCAGATCCCGGCCCGCTTTTAATTCTTCTGAACAGACCCATTGACTGTATGTATTCCTACTGGTTGAACATCACCGAGATCGGCTTGTTCGAGTATACTCTGGAGATCGTCTCGGCGAATATATGGCCCGTCGAGAGGACAGTGATCTTCTTGAGCTTCTTTTCTTCAGGGATAGGGATAGTGTTGAGCAGCACCATCTCTTTGATCGGGCTTGCCTCGATCCGCTCCACAGCAGGGCCGGACAGGACCGCGTGTGTCGCACACGCGTACACGTTCTTTGCTCCGAGGTCCTTCAGGGCCTTAGCTGCATTGCAGATAGTGCCGGCCGTATCTATCATATCGTCGAGTATGACGCAGTTTTTGCCCTCGACCTCGCCGATGATGTTCATGATCTCGCTCTTGTTAGGTTCCGGGCGCCTCTTATCTATGATGGCGATAGGCACATTGAAAGGTTTGGCCATGTTGCGCGCTCTTGTTACCGATCCGTGGTCCGGAGATACGATGACGAGGTCTTCAAGGTCTTTGAGCTTGAAGTAGTCAGTCAGCATCGGCTGTCCGAGCATGTGATCCACCGGAATATCGAAGAAGCCCTGTTCCTGCGCGGCATGGAGGTCCATCGTGATCACCCTGCCTACGCCGGCTGCGGTGATCATATTGGCTATAAGCTTGGATGTGATCGGATCCCTTGCTTTTGCCTTGCGGTCCTGCCTTGCATATCCGAAGTACGGTATAACTGCAGTCACGCTTTTTGCAGATGCTCTTCTCAGAGCATCTGACATGATAAGAAGTTCCATGATATTGTCATTGACAGGTCCGCATGTCGACTGGATTATAAAGCAGTCCTTGCCCCTTACGGACTCCCATATGCTGACGCTGATCTCCCCGTCGCTGAATTTGGTGACAGTTGATTTGCTCAGTTCCACACCCATATGCTCTGCGATCTCCTGTGCAAGCTCCGGATGAGAGTTGCAGGCGAAAAGCCTGAGATTCGCAAATGCGTCGTTTTTGGTGTCGTGTATCATGGCTCGATCTCTCCCTTCATGTGCATCATCAGTTACTGTTCTTCATTATCAAGCAGCATGTCTCCGACCTTGTATACGTCTCCTGCTCCCATCGTCATCACTATGTCATCCTTGCCCGCAAATTTGCTGATGTATTTGACGATGTCTTCAAAGTCTTTGACATAATATACCGGCTTTTCCGGATGTTTTAGTTTCATAGCGTTCATCAGTTTGTATGAAGAGATGTTGTAGACGTCCTTTTCGCGTGCTGCATAGATATCAGTAAGGATCACGACATCCGTGTCGTCGAACGCATCGACGAATTCATCGAAAAGAGCCTTTGTCCTTGTGTATGTATGAGGCTGGAATATGACCCAGAGCTTGTTGTGCTTCACATTGCGGGCCGCAGCCAGAGTCGCTTTGATCTCTGTAGGATGATGCGCGTAATCGTCAATGACCTTTACGCCCTTTTCCGTGGTGCCGTTGAAGTCGAACCTTCTGTTGGCTCCGGTGTACTCCTTGAGAGTCTGCACTATGACAGGAACTTCCACCCCGAGATACGATGCAGTAACGAACGCCGCCATGGCGTTCAGGACATTGTGCTCGCCCGGCACGGAAAGCTCTATCGATGTGATGGTGTTTCCGTTGTGGCATATGTCGAATACCGGGTATCCGTTTTCATTGAAGACTATGTTCTCGGCATAGAAATCGTTGCTTTCACTGTATCCGTAGGTGATCTTGTTTGTGTGTCCCTTCAGTATGCTCCTTACGAACGGATTGTCGCCGAAAGCGATTATGATGCCGTGCGGCGGGATCTGCTCGACGAAGGCGCTGAATGACTTCACGATATGATCCATGTCCTTGAAGTAGTCAAGGTGATCGGAATCGATGTTGAGTATGACACCGATGCTCGGTCTGAGCTGGAGAAAACTGTCCATGTACTCGCATGCCTCGGTAACGAAGTATTCGGTATTCCCTATCTCTACGTTTCCGTTGATCTGAGGCAGATTGCCTCCGACGAGTATAGTAGGTTTATAGTCCGCGTTGCGGAGTATAAGAGATGTCATGGAGGTTACCGTCGTCTTGCCGTGTGTGCCGCAAATGGCAACGGAATGCTCGTAGTCTCCCATGATCATGCCGAGGACCTCTGCCCTTGAAAACATCGGTATCCCGAGTTCTCTGGCTCTGATGACCTCCGGATTCTCGTCCGAGACGGCAGCCGAATAGACGATAGCATCGACTCCTTCTACGTTTTCAGGTTCATGCTTTGTATAGACTTTTATCCCCTGACATTCAAGATGCCTGGTAACCTTGGAAGGATTGATGTCAGTACCGCTTACGATATGGCCTCTGTCGGCCAGAATCTCGGCAACTGCAGACAGACCTATTCCTCCGATCCCCAGGCAGTGTATACGTTTATAATTGCTGAAATCCATATGATTGCTTTACCCCTGATGCGTCAAGCTTTTTTATTGTTTTCAGGCTTTATGCCTGCTCTGATTATATTAGATAAGAGGTCCGGATTCAACAAAACTGTTGTCGTTTGCCTCATTTTGTACAATCCGGAAAGACTAGCACGATATAGTTATTTTCTATAACTTAAACCATATATATTAATTGACGCATACGATATCATTATACGCGGAGGTAATGATCAGAATGGAACGAATATATCTTGATAACGGCGCGACTTCATTCCCGAAACCGAAGGAAGTCGCTGACGCCGTTTACGAATACATGACAAGCGTCGGAACGAATATCAACCGCGGCGGCTACCAGGTCGCATACGATCTTGAAGGCACGGTATTCGAGACGCGCGAGATGCTTGCAGAGATGTTCGGTGGCTCAGACTGTAAAAACGTGGTCTTCACCAAGAACATAACCGAATCACTTAATGTGGTACTCAAAGGATTTCTTAAACCGGGAGATCATGTGCTCTGTTCATCGATGGAGCATAACGCGGTCATGCGTCCTCTCGTCCAGCTCGAAAAAAAGGGCATTCAGTTTGACAGGATACCGGGAAAGCAGACGGGCGAGCTTGAGCTCGAAAAAGTCGAAAGCATGATAAAGCCGAATACTGCCGCCATAGTAATGACACATGCGAGCAATCTGGTAGGCACTCTGAACCCGATCAGGGAAGTCGGAAAGATCTGCAGTAAGCACGGTCTCAAATTCATCGTCGATTCTGCTCAGTCCGCCGGGGTGATACCGGTCGACATGAAAGAGATGCACATAGACGCACTGTGCTTCACGGGGCACAAATCTCTGCTCGGGCCTCAGGGCATAGGCGGCTTCATTCTCGACGAAGGGATGATCCCTCTGATCGACCCCCTCCTTTCGGGAGGTACCGGCTCCATCAGCCACACCGAAGAGATCCCTGACTTCATGCCTGACAGATTCGAGCCCGGAACCATGAACATCCCTGGTATAGTCGGGCTTCACGCATCGATCAAATGGATAAAAGAAAAAGGGCTCGCCGCCATAGCGGAGCACGAGCTGCGACTTACGAAGAGATTCCTTGACGGCATCGCGCCTCTCGAAGATGCCGGCAAACTCAGGATAGTCGGTCTAAAAGGCATTGAAGGCCGTACGGGAGTAGTATCTGTACAGACCCTCGATGTCGACTGCGCGGATGCGGCGTTCAGACTGGACTTCGAATACGGCATCATGACCAGGGTCGGCCTGCACTGCGCGCCGAATGCCCACAAGACGCTCGGGACCTTCCCAACCGGCACCATCCGCTTCAGCTTCGGTAATTTCAATACTGAAGATGAAGTCGATACCGCCGTCAGAGCGCTTGCGGAAATCTGCGGATAGAATAAGAGCGCGTACCATCTCATCCATGAGTACGCGCTCTTTTTTGTATGCAGATCGAGGAATATCAGCAGCTGATACGCATTTTATTCTGACATTTCCTTCTTCTCTTCTTTTTCGCGTTCTTTCGCGGCGATATCATTATTATCCATTTCGCCCCTGTATACCACAAAAGTATCGTACAGATATTCTAGTGACAGATTAAGCGCCATGTTTATGCCAGTGACCAGATATTCGTTCCAATGCAGAGTCTCTGCCAGATAGTTGCCGAGGATCGTTGTTGCCGGAGTGAACACCAGATAGAACGCGAAAATCATCGCCATGGCCCGCGGGACGTTCTTAGTCGACATGAATGTGTAGCGTCTGTTGATGGTGAAGCACCATACCACGGACGCCACGAGAGCGATAAGGTAGCACGGCCAGTATTTCATGTCCGTGAGCTCGTTCAGCAATGTGAAAACACCTATCTCGACAATGCCTGCAGACGCGGAGACAAGCACAAACTTTATCGCTCTGAAGATCTCTTTTCTGTTCTCTTTAGCATTTGTTTCTTCCATCGTTCAGTGCTTCCTCTTAATCATCGATCAGTCCGGAATACTTTGTCAGGTATATGTATCTTTGCAGCCTCGCATCCAGTGCGCTCATAGGTCTCGCTTTTCTGACATAGCATGCGGCCGCGCAGTTCTTGGAGCATATCTCAGCTGCTGCCTCTGCGTCACTTTCGGTCCTTCCGACGCATACCGCTCCTACGCCTTTTACGAGCACGGCGTTCCTGCCTATTGCGGAGTTCAGCGCCGGCTGCTGACCGCCCATCCTGTCGAGCGCTCCTGTCATAGGGATCCTGCCGGAAAAGCTCCTGGCCGTCTGTCCTGTCGAATATCCCAGCAGAGTTCTTTCAGCTGTCCATTCATCACTTTCGACGACCTGGATGTCCGGACCTATGATCTGAGCGAAATCATCTATGTAGGATCCGACTTTCATACCTGCCTTGCAGCATTCCATGACGAACGGATCATCAGCTATCTTTACATAAGGCATGGCCTTTATATCAATCTTGCCGGTATCGAAATCGGTTTGTTTCACTGCATCATAGCTCGGGACTCTCGCTTCGACAAGAGCTCTGCATTTTTCTTCGAGCCCGTCTGCAAGAGCAAAAGCCTCATCAGGACCGCCGGCAAGAATGAGTGCGCCGTGTCTTGCCATCAGGAATGTATTTGTATCCGGATGCGCTGTGATGCATGCTTTCATATTCTTTCTGAGTTTGTACGTGCCCGGCAGTCCGTAAGCGGCGCATGGCGCGAAATGC
>JAFRFA010000097.1:0-8945 GCA_017434585.1 Mogibacterium sp.
CTCGAACCTATGACCCCCTGCTTGTAAGGCAGGTGCTCTCCCAGCTGAGCTATGATCCCATGTTGGTAGCGGCGACTGGACTTGAACCAGTGACCTTCCGGGTATGAACCGGACGCTCTAGCCAGCTAAGCTACGCCGCCACAGTCGCGCAATTCTTTTTACGCGCTTGATTATATTAACAAAAGCAAATACCCTTGTCAACAGAAAAAGCTACAAAATGCGAGTAAATGTGTCTGAAACAGCCCGGAACATGTGCTTATTTTTGACGCATTCAAATCTTAGTGTGTTATACTGATGCAGACATGATCGACAGCTACAGCTTATGCAGATGAAAGGAGCAACATGGGCCATCCCGATCCTATAGCATTCACGATATTCGGCGTAGATATAAGGTGGTACGGCATACTTATCGCGTGCGGCATGCTTCTTGCCGTACTTATATCCTGCAAAAGAGCTCATACCCACGGCATCAAGGAGGACGACGTACTGGACATCGCAATCTGGATGCTGCCTATCGGCGTTATCGGAGCCAGACTTTACTACGTGCTGTTTAACGCGTCGTATTATCACAGCCTTTCGGATGTGCTCAATATAAGAAACGGAGGCCTCGCGATCCACGGAGGGCTCATCTTCAGCATCATCGTCGTGGTCATCATCTGCAGGATCAAAATGATTAACCCTCTGAACATGCTGGATCTATTCGTGCCGTCTGTTGCGCTCGCGCAGGCCATCGGCAGGTGGGGCAACTACTTCAACGGCGAGGCCCACGGAGGCCCTACGGATCTGCCTTGGGCAATTCTCGTGGACGGCCAGCTGGTCCACCCTACCTTCCTTTACGAGTCGATCTGGTGCCTCTTCCTCTTCTTTTTTCTCAGCTGGTTCGATAAGAAAAAGCGCACTGCCATGGGGCAGACGCTCTCTCTCTATCTCATATTATATTCGCTGGAGCGCTTCTTCGTCGAAGGCCTTCGTACCGACTCTCTTATGATCGGGCCCTTCAGACAGGCTCAGGTGATCAGCCTGTGCGCGATCATAGCCGGGATCATACTGTACAGATGGTCGTCGAAGAAGTACCCGCTGAAGCGCTGAGCCGTCTACTGTCCTGATGTCAGCTGCGGTACACCTTCCACCCAGACTTTGGTACCGCTCACCTTTCCGTTCTCAACGCTGAAGCTGATCTTGATGTGCTTCGTGCTTTCCTTACCGTCGTTGGTGTATGATGTGCCGAGGACCTCGTTCGAGGTAAGCAGATACTTGTCTGTATAGTTGTGTTTCTGTACCCCGTACTGGTTATCTGCGGTAGTCGATTTCTTTCCGCTTGAATACACCCGGGCATCATATCCGAGATCGGAGAGATAAGGCTGATAGCTGGTATCAAGATTATTGATACGTATCGACCCGCCTCTATCCTGACCATACTCAAACAACTCGTCGTAATTGCCGCTTACAATGGTATTATATCTTTTGTCGCCGAGTATCCTCTTAGCCTCATCGGCACTCATTCCGTTGAAATAGTCGGCAATGGAGCTGATGACCTGCTTATCCGACTCAAGTCGTTTGCTGTTATCTGTCTTCCACAGCTTGCTGAGAGCATCCCTTCGCTCATTGCTGTTGTCCCACCAGTTGACCCCATCCATTGAAACGCTGACGGATGAGAGCAGGGAGAAGCCTCCGTTCCATGAGACAGATGCGGTCCCGCTTCCAGAATCGTAAGAGACCGTGCAGCTGCCTCCCTTCTTTGGAGTTCCCCTCCAGGCTGCGTACTTTACCCCTCCGATAGACTTTTCTTCAATGGCGGGTGTCTGCCAGCCGTTCTGTGTCTGTTTGATCGGATCTATGGTGATAGAGTAGACTCCGTTGCCCTGGAATATCTGCTGGCCGTCGTGTGTCGCGCCCGTATCCTCCGATATGGCTGCGTTCATCACCTCGGCGTATGCGCTCCTTGCGTTAGCCAGGTCGACTGCCTCCCTGCTCTTTTCGAGCTGGGAATTGAAAATCGGGATCGCGATAGCGACCAGCACGGCTATGATGGCAACGACTATCAGAAGCTCTGCGAGCGTGAAGCCGTTTCTTTTATTATCGTTTTTTATGTCCATATCCCTTTGTTCTGTGATCATCATTCTATAAGCTCAATGTTTTTCTAAATACTATCACCGCAGCCATCCCGGCACAATACGCTTTCTGCACATAATGAAAAAGACTGCAAGGGGCGCAGTCTCTTTCGAAAAAGGGTATTGGGACTAGAGATAGGATTGTCTAGCAATCCTTAGTTGCATTATAGCGGGTCAATATTATTTTGCAATCATGTGATACACAAAAAAACAAGATTAGCGTTTTTAGTACAATTCGGAGCCTGAAACCCTTGAATTGTAAACCTTTCAGGGTTTTTTTGTTTTTCAGAAGACCCTTCTGAGATATGCCGGTGAAGCCTCCGCACCCGTTCTATGCTACACGTTGAAGAGGAAGTGCATGACGTCGCCGTCCTTAACTTCGTACTCCTTGCCTTCGGATCTGAGCCAGCCCTTCTCTTTGGCAGCGGATATCTTGCCTCCCACCTCCATGAGTTTATCGTAGGATATGGTCTCGGCTCTTATGAAGCCCTTCTCGAAGTCGCTGTGTATCCTGCCGGCTGCCTGAGGAGCGAGAGTGCCGCGCTTGATAGTCCAGGCTCTGGTCTCGTCCTCGCCCGTGGTCAGAAAGCTGATCAGGTCGAGCAGCGAATATGAGGATCTGATAAGCTTGTCAAGACCCGGCTCGTCTATGCCCATGTCTTCGAGGAACATCGCTCTTTCTTCGTCTTCGAGCTCGGCAAGTTCGGCTTCTATCTTCGCGCAGATCACCACGACCTCAGAGCCTTCTTTTGCCGCGTATTCCCTCACGGCCTTTACATAATCGTTGTCTGCAGCTGCCGCATCGTCTTCGGACACGTTGGCCGCGTATATCACCGGCTTGTAAGTCAGAAGGTCGAGAGTCTTCACGAAAGCCGCCTCCTCCGCTGTGAGGTCTTCGATCTCCCTGGCGTTCCTGCCCTCTGCAAGCAGGTCATATATGCGCTTCAGAAGCTCGAGTTCGTACTTCGCCGACTTGTCGGCCTTGGCCTGCTTTTCTGTCTTCTGTATCCTTCTTTCGAGCACTTCCATGTCTGCGATTATGAGCTCGGTATTGATGGTCTCTATGTCGCTCACAGGATCGATCTTTCCGTCGACGTGCACCACGTTGGCGTCGTCAAAGCATCTGACGACGTGGACTATCGCCTCGACCTCGCGAATATGTCCGAGGAACTTGTTACCGAGGCCCTCGCCCTTCGACGCGCCTTTCACCAGCCCCGCGATATCGCAGAATTCTATGGTCGTGTATATCGTCTTCTTTGAATTGTACACATTAGAAAGAGTCGTTACGCGCTCGTCCGGCACCGTAACAACTCCTACGTTTGGTTCTATCGTGCAGAAGGGATAATTCGCCGCTTCTGCGCCTGCTTTTGTTATCGCGTTGAAAAGAGTACTCTTGCCCACATTGGGGAGTCCTACTATTCCAAGTTTCATATATTCATCTGTCTCCTATGATCAGAAGTTCTTCCTAAGCGTAAGGATGTTCTGGCCATCCTTGTATTCGTAAGTGATGTCGTCCATGGTGTTCTTTACAAGGAACACACCAAGTCCGCCGATCTTTCTTTCTTCTGCCGAAAGAGTGACGTCCGGATCCTCCTTGGCAAGCGGGTCGTAATGCACTCCGCTGTCTATGAACGTGATCGTCACACCAAGAGGTTCGCCTCCGACCTCGACTCTGATCTTTGCCATGCCTTTGCCCGGCGCGTACGCGTAGTTTGCGATATTTACGAATATCTCCTCGGCAGCCACATCGATCTGCATCACAGCCCTCAAAGGGCATCCCGCGGACTCGAGATGGCCGTCTATGAAGCCAAGGACCTCCGGCAGTTTGGCGACGGAAGCCTCTACTTCGATTTCACTTGCCGCATCCGGCTTTGCAAAAACATGTCCTAACATCAGACTGTCTGTCCTTTCCAGTGATTCAGCGAGTTTCGCTATCCAGCAATCGTACTCCTTTTTGCGTTTAGGATCATCGAGCACGCCCTTGGAGACCAGCATCCCTGCCAGTCTCGTATAGCCTACGACACGGGCCTTGTCTTCGACCGATCTGATATATTCCTCGTCATCCGTATCCAGATACTTAGGCAGGAATTCCTTCCAGAATCTTATGGTCGTGTCGTAATCGTAGCCCTGAAAATCCAGAACGCTGTCCGGATATACATCATAGAATCCCACATAGGCGTTGTAGATAAAGCCCAGTTCGAATATCGGGTTGCCGACACTGAGGGTATCCATGTCGATGAGCAGCACTTCATCGCCTGCGAGCTCGAGGTTCTTCGAGTGATAATCTCCGTGGATCATATGATTGTCGTACGGGATCTCTTCGAAGAGTCTGTTGAGCTTCTCTGCCTGTTCGTGCGGCAGATCGCGGCTCGTGAGCAGAGCTCTCTTCTTCATCATCTCGCGGATGTCGGGGAGCTTGCCGTCAGGCACTTCCGTTCCGTGTATGATCCTCAGCATCTTGGTGAACTCGTCAAGACACCATTCAAACTTATCCGGCTCCTGTGCGAGTATCTTCGCAAAGGATTCGGCATTCAGAAGTTCGAATACGGAACCATAGCCGTCGCCTACTCTGACGATCTCGTAGGAAATGGCCGTCGGGACACCGAGTATGAGAGCGAGTCTTGCGACCTCGCGCTCGTTCTGTATGTCGTCGAATGCGTCGGGATCAAAATAGACCTTTACGACAGTATCCTTGTCGAGCTTATAGACCGCGCCGTTGGCGCCGCGTCCTATCTCTTCGCACCCCTCGATAGATATCCTTCTGAAGGCTTTCTCGATATCGATCATCTGACTGAAGCCTGTCATCTCGAAAACTTCGTAGACATCGCTTCTGACATTGATGATCTTAAGGCTCGGATTATTTTTGCGGACATGAAGCAGAACACGAAGTCCGGCCGAAGATATGTATTCAAGATCTTCGGCATCGAACACGACCTTAGCATTCGGATGAGCTTCGGCCAGTTCGGTCAGTTCCTTCTCTATCTGAGCAGAATTGCCCGAGTCGATACGACCGGACAGCTCTACCATAAGATATCCGTTTTCTTCCTTTGCATTCATGCCTGCATACCGTGGTCCTTATTCGATAGTAAGGATGTCTACGAAACCTGTTACGTCAAAGATCTCCATGACTGTCTCATTGACGTTGGTCAGCTTCATGCTGCCCTTCTGGTTCATGGTCTTCTGAGCTGTCAGCAGAACTCTGAGGCCGGCGGATGAGATATACTCGAGATCCTTCATGTCGATGATGAGGTTCTCAACATCATCGAGCGCGGAAGCCAGCTCGCTCTCAAGTTCAGGAGCAGTCACTGTGTCAAGTCTGCCAGTAAGAGCTACTGTGAGGTTCTTGCCATCCTGTTTCTTTTCGATATTAAGCATTGATCATTCCTCCATGTATAAAAAGATTAAATTCATGCTTGTCTGCATTAATTTCCAAGTGATATTGTAGCACAGTTTATGTCAATTGCCAAACCAATTCAATTATGTTAATTTTGTTGTATCCGAAAGTAAACAAAGGACGCAAGATGAAAACATTCACAAGAGACTACAGGATCACCGGGGACTACCATCCTCAATGGAACGAATACTTCGGCGGCATGAAGCCCTGCGTGCTGGACATCGAGACAACGGGCCTCGCAAGTTCGAACTCCAGAGTCATACTCATCGGTCTTCTGACATATACGGACAAGGGCGTCAGGATCACCCAGTTCCTCGCAGAGAACCACTACGAGGAGTCCAGGGTGCTCGATGCGGCGATGGACTTCATTGATGCTGAGAATATAGGCTATCTGATAACCTTCAACGGCCAGGCCTTCGACGTGCCTTTCATAAACGCGAGGCTCGAAGCGAACTTCTCGGGAAGGTATCTCTGCATGTACGATTTTGACCTGTACCGCTTTCTCAGTCAATCGACCGATCTGAGATCGAGGATAGGATCTCTCAGCCAGAAGTCCGTCGAGAACTATTACGGCATACTCGAAGACCGCGGCGATACGATATCCGGCCGCGAGAGCGTCATCATGTTCGAAGAGTACTCCCTTACCGGCAACAGCACTCTCGAAAAGATCATCCTGACCCACAACCGCGAGGACGTTCTGCATCTGAACAGGCTGATGTATCTCGCTCTTGCGGATATACCCGACCTGCATGACGCGCTTGCGAAGTACGGCTTTCCGGCTGCGGGAGGCAGGCTCAGCGTCAGGCCGAAGATAAAGAGCAGAAAGAATATGATCTGCATCACCGGGAGCCAGAACTACAGCGCTTCATCATGCGCCTTTTTCCCTGACGCGGATTGTCCTGTCACGGCGCAGTTCAACGCTCTTTCTGCGTCATATGAAATAGACGCCCCGCTGGGACGTCTGGATGATGATCTGTTTATTGATGTGAAGTCGCTCGGCTTCGACTTTCCGGACGATCCGATGTGCGTGAACGGCTGGCTCATCATGGACAGCCGGACGCTCAATCTGATCTCGCGGCTCCTTGCCGAAAAGTACGCAGAGCTTTAATTGTCGAGGGACCGGATATCCGAGAAACCTCTTCCCCTCCCCCATACCGACTTGATCGACGTTACGGATACGAACGACTTAGGGTCCTCCTTTGCGAGGTACCTTTTTATTATGAAGCTTTCGCGCGGCGAGCAGAGTATCTTGAGCTGCTTTCTCTTGTCGCCGGTGTACTCGCCGGTCACCTCGATGCTCGATACGCCTCTTCCGAGCTCATTCATGATGAACGCGGTCAGTGCGTCCGCATCGCCAGGGATTATGGCCAGTTCGACTATCTTGTCGCTGAAGCCGTACATGACGGCATCGCCGACCCTCATCGAAACGTAGATTATGACCACGGCGTAGAGCGCTATGTTGATGCCGAACACAAACGCGCTGATTATGACTATGACGGAGTTTATCGCGAATGCGATGTTGTTTATGCCAAGGTGCGGCATCCAGCGGTACTTTATGACCTTTGCCAGTGAATCCGTGCCGCCCGACGAAAAGCCCGCCTTGAACGTCAGGCCGTTCGACACCCCTATTATGACGCCGGTGAATACCGCTACCAGAAACAGGTCGTCGCTCTTTATGAGCACGACATCGTTCGACTGCAGCACCAGCATCGCCAGAGGATATGTCAGCGACATGAATATGATCTTTCTGACCTCTTTCAGCCCCAGGAACAGCCACACGATGATCAGCACGATTATCGAGCATGCGTAGTAGATCAGGGAGTAGTTCCAGCCGGTGTACTGCTGCACTATCCTCGATATTCCCGTGATGCCGCCGAAGGTCAGCCCGTTTGGGAGCATTACCGATACCGTTCCGAGCGAGCCGATGATCACCGCCGCCGCGGCGCAGATCATCTCCGTCGCTCTCATGCGCAGCTTCGAATGTCCGTGGTATTTCGGATCGTGCGCGTATCTCTCGTTCGCCTCCCTTGTCGCAGGCATCTCGCTGAACAGTTTTCTGTCGAGGCTCTCCAGCGGATCAACGTCATTTTTGAGGACCTTGGTCACCGGATTCAGTTTTTTCTTTTCGTCTTTTTTCTCACTCATCTGATTATTGTCTCTTTCTGTTCCGCGGTCAGTTCCGCTTCGTACTCTTTTCCGAATATGTCAACTACTACAGCGGTGAATTCAGGCCCGGCAACGAAGCTCATCTCTTCGGGCGCATCGCAGAAGACCATGCTGCTGCCTACGGTCTCTGTCTTGCTGCCCGTGTATATCATTATGTGGTCGGCGAACTGGAGTCTGTCTGCTCTGAGGGCATCGTCGACGTATTTTCTGTCCTTCATCTGTATCGAGCCGGTGTCGATGTCAGGCACGAAGTCCATGAGGCGGCATCTGTATATGAACCTGCCGTCTTCGAGTTCGTCCATGCCCGTTATCTGGATATCCGCCCTGCCTGACAGAGGCCTTGCTTCGTCCTGTCTTGTAAAGAGGAATTCAGGGCCGGCTTTTGCGAGTCTGCGCCTTGACATGGCGGCAGCCAGCTCCTCGCTGTCACAGCCTGCCCAGGCTCTGCCGGTCAGGCTCGCAGCCTCAAGGAGGCTGCCGCTGCCGCAGAAGAAGTCGCCCGCGAGATCTCCCTCTTCGGTCGAGGCTTCGATGATGCGCTTCATGAGTTCAAGAGGTTTCTGCGTGGCATAGCCGTTCCTTTCGGACGAAGTGCGCCCCACCATGTCGATGTTCCATACATCTTTCATGTTCACCAGGGTGTACCAGCCGTTGTCGTCCATGTATTCCGAGACGCCCCTGAATCTGTAAGGCTTTCTGTCCCTGTTGTAGGACTTCTCCTTAGGCACGTCGATGTAGTAATCGCCGGTCTTCGAATATACGAGCAGTGTATCGTGCTTTCTGGCAAAATGTCTCTTGCCCGAGCCGCCGGACTTGTAGCACCAGATTATCTCGTTGACGAAGTTCTTCTCGCCCATCAGCTCATCGAGCACCATCTTTATATAGTGAGATGAATGCCAGTCCAGATGGATCCACATCAGACCGTCATCTGCAAGAAGGTCCCTCATCAGAAGGAGCCTGACCGTCATGTTCTCGATGTAGTAAGCGAGGTCGCGGTCGAACTTGTCATCGTAGGCGAGGTGATGCACCTTGTGGCTCGATCCCGCGCTGTCTTTTACGTTCAGAGAAGCGTTGAAGCTCGAGCGCGTGAAAAACGGCGGATCTATGTAGATCAGCCTGAACTTTCCGCCGTAGCCTCGCTTCAGAAGATCTTTCATGAATTCGAGGTTGTCTCCGAGGTGCAGCTCGTTCGGGGCCGGCTGGCCGGAGGCTCTGACCCCTGTGCCGGCCGGACCGTCATTATGGCCGGAGGCTCTGACCCCGCGCCCGCCGGC
>JAFRFA010000098.1:0-21806 GCA_017434585.1 Mogibacterium sp.
GCCTTTTTCAGCTTGTTTTCGTCGATGCTGATCATGTCCTCGAAGCCGAGGCCTTCGCTGGTCTTGTTATGTATGTCCTCGAAGGTCTTGCCGCTGAAGACGTCGACGTTCTTGTTGAGCTTCTGTATCTTGACGATGTCTGATTCGGAAGCGTACTTGATCATGTGATCAGTAAGCGAAGGAAGATAGCCGATGCCCGAATCCATGGCGTTGGCCGAAGAAGCTTCCTTTGCGCAAACGATGCCGGTGATCTTGAGCTTCTCGGAGCGTTTGATCAGATCCTCCATGTACGCATCGTCTTCTGTCATGTCCTCCCACACATCGTAAGAGGAATTGCGCTTATACGTGTCGCACGAATGGACGAGAGCGAACTCCATCCCGAGGAAGTCGTCATAGGTCCACTCGAGCTGATCGCTGGTGTTTTCGACCTCTTCGCCGTTCATGACCTTGTTGATCATGTCTTTGAGTTCCTGCGGATCGCGGAGGCCGAGCGTATATACGATGTAGTCGTTCAGCTGGTCCTCGCTGTCGAGCACGAGGAGAAGCTCGTTGTATTTTTCAGGCCATCTGCCTGCAAGCGTCTTGTACTGCGATTTGAGAAGCTTCTCGTTGTCCATCATCTGGAAGAAGACATCGTTGTTCATCATCGAGAAGTTGGACTGCTGGAAGCCGCTCATGTACGACTGCATGATGGAGCCCGGGCTGACGCGAAGCGGACCGTATTCCATGTTCGTCGAATATATGTTGACCGTCAGGCCGTACGAATAGTCGTAGGCGTTGAACCAGCCTCCGATCTTGCCCATGTTCGAATCAAGGTATTTCCTGAAGGCAGCGAGGTCGTTGGTACCGACGCTTGCGAGCATGTCGGTCATGATGCGCTGCTCGTGTATGTTGTCGCCGGAATCTTCGCCCTTGGTGTCCTGGGCGTTCGCCATGAATGCAGTGATCATGGAGCCCATGTCGGCGGTCTCCGACTGTATCGTGAGAGGATAGGATGAAAGCGTGTCCTCCTCCATCTTGTCGATGTACTGCTGGAAACCGTGCGAGACGGAAAGTATAAGGGCGATGCCGATTATGCCTATGCTTCCCGCGAAGGCCGTGAGCAGTGTGCGGGCCTTCTTGGTCATCAGATTGTTGAGCGAAAGCTGCAGGGCAGTTGCCATCGACATGGATTTGTTGCGGCGTCTTCTGGCGCGCCCGCTGTTCTTTGCAACGGCGGCCGCGGAGTCCGGCGCTGCGGCCGGTACGAACGGATCCGTGTCGCTGATTACCTGGCCGTCGGACAGCCTGACTATGCGCGTCGAATACTGTTCGGCAAGCTCAGAATTGTGCGTGACCATGATGACAAGACGGTTTTCGGATATCTTCTTGAGGATATCCATTACCTGCGAACTCGTCTCGGTATCGAGGGCGCCCGTCGGCTCATCGGCAAGGATGATGTCCGGATCGTTGATCAGAGCGCGTGCGATCGCGACGCGCTGGACCTGTCCGCCGGACATTTCGGCAGGCTTCTTGTATATCTGATCGCCGAGGCCGACCTGTTCGAGGGCGGCGATGGCGCGATTCTTTCTTTCTTCGGCCGGGATGCCCGAAAGCGTCAGCGCGAGCTCCACATTGGAGAGCACCGTCTGGTGCGAGATCAGGTTATAGCTCTGGAAAACGAAACCGATGGTGTCGTTCCTGTATGCGTCCCAGTCGGCGTCCTTGTACTCCTTGGTGCTGATCCCGTCGATAAGCAGGTCTCCGTCGGTGTACTGGTCGAGACCGCCGAGTATATTGAGCATCGTCGTCTTGCCGCAGCCGGAAGGTCCCAGTATGGAAACAAACTCACTTTCCCTGAAAGCGAGATCTATGCCTCTGAGGGCCCTTACGACTTCAGCGCCGGTCCTGTATTCTTTTGAAATGTGTTTTAGTTCCAGCATACGAGGAGTATACATCATTTCAATCATAAGTTCTATAACAGAATCTACTGATTATATGGTAGAATAACTATGATTGCGGGCATCTGCTTCAAAGACAGGAAAGCTGTGGCCGCATAAAGGAGCAAAGGGTAAATGACGATCGTAATCGACGTAATGATATTCGCGGGCGCCGCCCTGATGGTGTGGAATATCCTGCGGTATAACAAATACATGAAGTCCACCATGGAATACGGTGACTGGGAGGGCAACAAGGCGACGCTCATCGTGCCTCTTATTCTGCTTATCATGTTCCTGCTGGGCTACCTCATAGTGGGTCTGACCGGCAAGCCGGACATCATCATGGCCGGCATACTTTTCGGGGGCAGCATCTTCGTCGCCATCATTGTCAGGACACTCGAGCGGGTCACAGAACATCTGCTGGAGACAGGCAGGCTCGAGGCCGAGCTGAAGGCCGCAGAGGAGGGCAGCCGCGCCAAGACGGTCTTTCTCTCGAACATGAGCCACGAGATCAGGACGCCGATGAACGCGATCATAGGGATCGACACCCTTGCCCTCAGAGATCCGGATCTCAAGCCGGAGACGCGCGAGCAGCTTGAAAAGATAGACTCGAGCGCTCAGCATCTGCTGTCTCTCATCAACGATGTGCTCGACATGAGCCGCATCGAGACCGGCCAGATGCTTATGAGAAATGAACCGTTCTCGATGAAGGAAGTCCTCGATCAGGTGGGAAGCATCATACAGAGCCAGTGCGACGATAAAGGAGTCACCTTCGTACAGGAGGTCCGCGGAAGCAGGCCGGATGCTGCAAAAGCTAACGGCCCGTGCTGCATGGGAGACAGCATGAAGATCAGACAGGTGCTGATCAACATACTCGGGAACGCGGTGAAATTCACTCCTGAAGGAGGAACGGTCACGTTCCTTACCGAGGCAGGGGGCTGCTGCGCCGGCGGGACCGGGGACAGCTGCAGAGTGAAGTTCGTCATAAGCGATACCGGCGCGGGGATGGATGAGGAATACCTGCCGAAGATATTCGATGCGTTCTCACAGGAGGACGACAGCTCTACCAACAAGTACGGCGGCTCGGGCCTGGGAATGGCCATCACAAAGAGACTCGTCGACATGATGGGCGGCACGATCGAAGTCAAGAGCAAAAAGGGAGAGGGTACGACTTTCACCGTCAGACTCGAATTCGCTCCGGTCGATCCTGAAACGGCCGCTGCAGAAAAGGAGGAAGTCTCCGTCGAAGGGAGCATGTCTCTGGAAGGGCGGAGGATACTCTTTGCCGAGGATGTCGACATCAACGCGGAGATACTCGCGGACCTGCTGGAGATGGAGGGCGCAGGATCGGAACGCGCCGGAAACGGAAAGAAGGCGGTCGATATGTTCGCGGCGAGCGAGCCGGGATATTACGACGCGATACTCATGGACATGAGGATGCCTGTCATGGACGGACTCGAGGCGACCCGGACGATACGCTCTCTGGACAGAGCCGATGCGAAGACTATACCTATCGTAGCTCTGACCGCGAACGCATTTTACGAGGATGTCCGGAAATGTCTTGCAGCAGGCATGGACGATCACCTTTCGAAGCCGGTCGATCCTGAGCTGATGAAAAAAACACTCGCCCGCGTCATGTGTGGAGAGGAGAAAACTGAATGATCCAGTCCAAAGAATTAAACAGAAGACCGCTGGTGCTGGTGGTAGAGGATCAGGAGATCAACCGTGATCTGCTCGGCATGATACTCGAGGACGATTACGACGTGATCTATGCAGAGAACGGCGAGGAAGGCCTTGAGATGATCAGAGCCAATAAGGACAGCCTGTCGATCATACTGCTCGATCTGATGATGCCTGTGATGGACGGCTTTGAGGTGCTCAAGGTGCTGTCGGAAGATCAGGATCTCAGCAGTATCCCGGTCATAGTGCTGACAGCCGAAAAAGATGCCGAGCTGAAAGCTCTTCAGATGGGCGCTGTCGACTTCATCACAAAACCGTTCGACCTGCACGAGGTGATACTCGCCAGGATAGAGCGCGTCATAGAGCTGTCCGAGGGACGCCAGCTCATAAGCTCGGCTGAAAGAGACCTCCTGACGGGGCTGTACACGAGGAGTTTCTTCCGCGAATATACCGAGAGGATATTCCGCTACCACAAGGACTGGCATATGGACGCGGTAGTGATGGATATAGACAGGTTCCACTCGGTCAACGACCTCTACGGACGGGATTTCGGCGACAGGGTGCTCTGCACTGTGGCCGATGAGATAAAAGACTTTATAAGGAATACCAAGGGTGTCGCAAGCAGGCTCGAAGGAGACCGCTTCGCGATGTACTGTCTGCACAGGGACCCTTCCGAATACAACGGCCTCCTCAGGACCATAGAGGAAAAGCTCACGCAGCTGCCGGGACACACGAACATAAAGCTCAGGATGGGCATCAAGCCGTACAGGGAAGGCACCGATCCGGAAGAGATGTTCAACCGCGCGATGAGCGCGTGCAAGATGGTTCGCGGAGACACGACCAGGCAGGTAATGGTCTTCGATGAGCAGATGAGGGAAAAGGAGATATTCAGGCAGAGGCTCCTGAACGATGTGAACTGGGCTCTGGAGACAGGTCAGTTCACCGTCTTCTACCAGCCGAAGTACGATATACAGTGCGAGCCGCCGAAGCTCGCGAGCGCAGAGGCGCTGGTCAGATGGATGCATCCGGAGTTCGGCATGATATCCCCTGGCGATTTCATACCGCTGTTTGAGAACCACGGCATAATCCATCTGGTCGACGACTATGTGTGGGCTGTCGCCGCAAAGCAGGCCGCCGACTGGAGAGACCGCTTCGGGATCGTGCTCCCGATCTCGGTCAATATGTCGAGAGCCGAGATGTTCGACCCTGATCTGAAGGGCAATCTGGAGATACGTCTGAAACAGAACAGGCTCGCACCGGAAGATCTCAGACTCGAGGTGACCGAGTCCGCGTATACCGACAATGCGGAGGAGCTGATCGAGGTGATCAAAAAGCTCAGAGAAGAGGGCTTCGGTATAGAGATGGATGACTTCGGAGCGGGATATTCGTCGCTCAATATGCTTTCATCGCTGCCTATCGACACGCTCAAGATGGATATGAAGTTCATCAGGAACGTCGAGAAGGACGCGGGAAGCTTCCGCATGATAGAGCTGGTGCTCGACATAGCGAAATACCTCGGAGTGCCTGTAGTGGCTGAAGGAGTCGAGACCGAAGAGCAGATGAAGCTCCTCAAGGACGCGGGCTGCGAGCTTGTACAGGGCTACTACTTCTCGAAGCCGCTTCCGCCGGAGGAATTTGAAGAACTGATAAAAAAGGAACTGTCTATAAAAAGGAAGGCTTAGGAAATGACCATTCAGGAACTTTACGATCAGATAGGCGGCAGTTACGATCACGCCGTCCAGATCATGAGGATGGACAAGATGATAAGCAAGTATCTGCTGAAACTTACTGACAGTGATATCTGCGACAAGCTCAGGGAAGCGGCGGGGTCGATGGATCCGGCGGCTCTCTTTGAGAGCGCTCACGCGATGAAGGGCGTATGCGCCAACCTGGGACTCGATGATCTTGCGGCAGCGGTAAGCGAGGTCACGGAGGAATTCCGTCCGGGATCCGGAAGAAAACTCAGCGATGATGAGGTGAAGATCAGGCTGGATGAGATCTTCGCGAAATTCGAAACGACGAAAGCCGGCATAGAAGAATACAAAGCCTCGCTTTGAGACCTGAAAGGGACAGAACTTAAAGGACAGGGATATTTCAATGAAAGAGCCGGACAGCATTGAAAACAGAACAAACGGCAAATTCGAAAGATATGTGACTCCGCTGACCGCCTGGGCGCTTTCATTCGGATGCGCGGTCGGCTGGGGAGCTTTCATGATGCCGGGAAACACCTTCCTGCCTACAGCGGGACCGGTCGGCACGGTCATAGGCATCGTGATCGGCGGCATCATAATGATCATCATAGGCTTCAATTATCACTACCTGATCAATCTTTATCCGGATGCCGGAGGGGCTTTCGCATATACAAAGAGAGTGTTTGGCTATGATCACGGATTCCTCTGTGCGTGGTTTCTGATCCTCACATACATCGCGATCATGTGGGCCAACGCGACGGCGCTGCCGCTGCTGTTCAGAAAACTGCTCGGAGGAATGTTCCAGTACGGCTTCCACTATAAGCTGGCGGGATTCGACATATGGTTCGGCGAGGTGATGCTCGCGATCGCAGCCATAATGCTCGCCGCGCTGGTGTGCTTCAGGAACCGTCTTGCCGGATGGATACAGATAGTCATGGCGGTGATAATGCTGGGAGGCGTGATCTTCTGCTTTGCCGGGACATGGAGCATGCATCAGGGAGGCTTTGAGACACTGAAGCCTGCTTTTGCACCGGGAAAGACCCCGGCCTCGGGTGTGTTCACCATAGTCTTCCTCGCGCCGTGGGCTTTTGTGGGCTTCGAGTCCATTTCCCACTCGTCGGAGGAATTCAGCTTTTCGCCGAAAAAGTCCGGAGCGATAATGACAGCAGCTATCGTCGCAGCTATCGCGGCATACGCTCTGCTGGCGCTTGATGCAGCCGCCATCCTGCCGCCGGAATACGGAAGCTGGACTGAATACCTGGCAGAAGCCGGAGACCTGGACGGCATCGAGGGCGTGCCTACTTTCTACGCTACCCATCAGGCGATGGGAAGCGCGGGAGCGGTCCTCCTGGCTATCACATGCATCGGGGGCATTATAACGGGCCTCATCGGCAACTACATTGCGTCCAGCAGGCTGCTCTGCGCGATGGCCGAAGAAGGCATCGTGCCGGGCAGGCTCGGAGAGACAGAAAAAGGGCATGTCCCGCGAAGGGCGATCATCGCGATAATGATTGTATCCGTGATAATCCCGTTCTTCGGGCGCACGGCGACCAGCTGGGTAGTCGATGTCACGACAGTCGGCGCGGCCATAGCATACGCGTATACATCTGCGGCAGCTTTCAAGGCCGCCGGAGAGCAGGGAAACAAAAGGATAAGGATAACGGGAGGAGCCGGGATCGCAGCATCCTGCCTGTTCGCGCTGTACTTCCTCGTGCCTAACCTGCTCGATGTCACTACGCTCGGCACGGAGTCGTACTTCATACTTGCGGCATGGAGCATACTCGGCTTCGCCGCATTCTACATAGTATTCAAGAACGATACTACCAGGCGCTTCGGAAAGTCGATGGTGGTATGGATAGTGCTGCTCGGCCTCGTATACTTCACTTCGACGGTGTGGATGAGGCAGGCCACTACTACTGCCGCAGAACAGGCAATAGAGCCTATACACGAAAACTACAAGCAGATCCTTACGGAAAACGGGGTCGACATAACGACCTCGGCCTCGAGGAACTCGATCGAATACCTCGAGGACGTACTCGGAGAAGTCACAAAATCCATGACGACCAACATGATGATCCAGACAGGACTCATCGTGATAGCGCTCGCCATCATATTCGCCATCTACAGGATAATGCGCCAGCGCGAACAGCAGATCGAGGTCGAAAAAGCAATGGCCGAAGAGGTAAGCCGAGCCAAGACGAGCTTCCTCTCGATCATGAGCCATGAGATAAGAACGCCGATGAACGCAATCATCGGACTCGACAACATCGCGCTGAAAGATCCGAACGTGCCGCCGCATACCCGCGAGCAGCTCGAGAAGATCGGGTACAGCGCCAGGCATCTTCTGGGACTCATCAACGACATACTCGACATGAGCCGCATAGAGTCGGGGCGCATGGTGCTCAAGAACGAGGACTTTGCGATGAGGGAGTTCCTCGATCAGATCAATGTGATCATCAACGGACAGTGCCAGGACAAGGGCCTCGACTACGAGTGCCAGATAGTCGGCAATATCGACGACTACTACGTGGGCGACGATATGAAGCTCAAGCAGGTGCTGATCAACATACTCGGCAATGCGGTCAAGTTCACGCCGTCGCCGGGCAGGGTGTTCTTCACCGTAGAGCAGACTGCAAGGGAAGGCGGCAGGTGCACGCTCAGGTTCACGATGCGCGACACAGGCATCGGTATGGACAGGGAATACATCCCCAGGATGTTCGACGCGTTCTCGCAGGAGGATGCGACCACGACCAACAAATACGGAGGCACCGGCCTCGGCATGGCCATTACCGGCAATCTTGTCGGGATGATGGGAGGGACCATCGACGTTGACAGTGAGAAGGGTGTCGGATCGACCTTTACCGTTACGGTCGACCTGGGAGAATCCTCGCGTTCGCTCGAGACGGAGAAACTAGATGAGCTGCTCGGCAGGATAAAGGTCCTGGTAGTCGACGACGACCCTGTCGCATACGAGCACGCTAAGCTCGTACTCGAGGAGCTCGGCGCCGATACGGATATCTGCGAGCGCAGCAGCGAGGCGTTCAGCCTCATAAAACGCAGGTGGGAAGACGGCGATCCGTACGATATCGTCATCACCGACTACCGCATGCCTGTCATGGACGGGATCACCCTGACCGAAGAGATCAGACGCTTCGACAGGGGGGAGACTGCCATCATCATAATGACCGGATACGACTTCGACGCGGAGTCTGAGCGGGCCCACAAGGAGGGAGTGGACGGCATACTCACAAAGCCTCTCTTTGCCGACACGCTGCAGCGCGAGATACAGATGGTAATGAGGGGCAGGATGAAAGTATCCGCGGACGAGGCTGACGAAGCAGAAGATACCGCCGATGAGGGCTACAGCCTCGAGGGCCTCCGCGTGCTCATCGCCGAGGACGTGGACATAAACGCCGAGATACTCGGAGACATTCTCGAGATGGAGGGCATGGAGCACGAGAGGGCCGGCAACGGACAGATAGCGGTCGACATGTACGGAGACAGCGACGAGGGTTATTACGACGCGATCCTCATGGATATACGCATGCCGGTGATGGACGGACTCACGGCCGCAGCAGCGATCAGGGTCATGGAAAGATACGATGCAAGGAGGATCCCTATCATCGCCCTTACGGCCAACGCCTTTGAAGAGGACATCAGGAATTCGATCGAAGCCGGCATGAACGCTCATCTGTCGAAGCCGGTCGAACCGGAGATCCTGTACGACCTGCTCGCATCACTCATACACAAACATAAATAAGGAAAGGTAAAACAGGAAGTATTATGGCTTACGAATGGACGCTGAATGAAAAAGGAAATATAGTATTCCCGGTGCCTGAAAAAGTAAAGATACCATGGGACAAGAGCCGCGGCGAGCTGCCGCTCACTATCGAGTATTTCAACGGCACGATGTACGAAAAGGTCGAGGAGGAAGCGAAGAAGCATCCTCTGGCGGTAGCCATGGATTTCATGGGCAAGCACCTCACGTACAAGTATATGATCGACCAGATCAATCTCTGCGCGAAGTCTCTGAAGGTGCTGGGCGTACGGGAGGATGACAGGGTCACCATCGCTATGCCGAACTGCCCGCAGGCGATATACATGCTTTACGCGGTCAATCTGGTGGGTGCGATCGCGAATATGATCCATCCGCTTTCGGCAGAGAAGGAGATCGAGAACTATCTGAACATGTCGGGCTCGGTCATAGTCGTAACACTCGACCAGTTCTACCATAAGATCGAGGCCATCCGTAAGAATACGAAGATACAGAACGTCATCATCGCCCGCGTCAAGGACGAGCTGACAAAGCCTATCAGGGTCGGCTACATGCTGACCGAGGGCCGCAAGATCAAAAAGATCCCGAAAGACGCTCCGGTATTCCAGTGGCCGGAGTTCATGAAGCTCGGAAGGCACTGCGGCTACGAATACAAGGTAAAGAGACAGCCTGACGATCCGGCGGCCATACTGTATTCGGGCGGTACGACGGGCACCACCAAGGGCATAGTCCTTACTAACCTGAACTTCAATGCTCTGGGCGCACAGGTCCTGGCGGCGAACCCGATCTTCAAGACCGGCGACAAGATGCTGGCTGCCATGCCTATATTCCACGGCTTCGGACTCGGTGTATGCATACACACCATGCTCGCAGGAGGCGGACGCTGCGTCCTCGTGCCGAGATTCACACCGAAGAGCTATGCCAAGCTGATCACAAAATACAGATGCAATTTTATCGCGGGCGTACCTACGCTCTTTGAGGCGCTGCTCAGGCTGCCTTCGATGAACGGCAAAGACCTTTCCTGCCTCAAGGGAGTCTTCTCGGGCGGAGATTCGCTCTCGCCTGAGCTCAAAAAGAAGTTCGACGCATTTATCGCTGAGCACAAGGGAAAGATACAGGTCCGCGAGGGTTACGGAACCACGGAATGCGTCACGGCGTCGTGCCTTACGCCGCCTCAGTACTACAAGGAAGGCAGCATAGGCATACCTTTCCCTGACACATATTACAAGATAGTAAAGCCGGGAACGGATAAGGAAGTGCCATACGGGGAGGAAGGAGAGATCCTTCTGGCCGGTCCTTCTGTGATGAAGGGCTACCTCGACATGCCTGAAGAGACGGCTGAGACCATCCGCGAGCATAAGGACGGACTGAAGTGGGTATATACGGGAGACCTCGGAACGATGGACGATGAGGGATTCATATACTTCAAGGGGCGCGCCAAGAGGATGATCATCTCGTCAGGCTACAATATCTATCCGGCCCAGCTCGAGAACATATTCGACGCACACGAGAAAGTGCAGATGAGCTGCGCTGTCGGAGTGCCGGACAGCTACAAGATGCAGAAGGTAAAGATGTTCATCATGCCTAAAAAGGGCATAAACGCCGGTGAGGAGCTCAAAAACGAGCTCATGGGATATGCAAAGAAGCACGTTGCCAAGTACGCGATGCCTTACGATATAGAGTTCCGCGATGAGCTGCCTAAGACCCTGGTGGGAAAGGTCGCGTACCGCGTCCTCGAAGAGGAAGAGGCAGCGAAGTATAAGGCTGAACAGGAAGCAGCCGGTGAGGCAGATCCCGGAACAAAGGCCAAAGCATAGGAGAGGAAAGAATGGAAAGACAGGATAAGGGGCTTGCATGGATGCTCCAGTTTGAAAATATCGCGTGGTATGAGGCCGGCGCTGTCCGGATACTCGACCGCCGCATATATCCAGTCGAGGTGGTAAAGGTCGAGTGCCGGACCCACCGCGAGGTGGCTGAGGCCATCAGAGACATGGTGACTCAGAGCGCCGGTCCTTACATGGCGGCCTCGATGGGCATGGCTCTGGCCGCCTGGGAATGCAGGGGCAGAAGCGAAGCTGAACAGCTGAAGTATCTTGAAGATGCCGCATACACGATCTCCCATGCCAGACCGACCACGACATGGAGGATGACAAAGATAACGGAATCATGCATCGCGGCTGCAAAGAAGGAATTCGCAAAAGGCTCGGATGATGTTTCCGAAGCTATAAAGGAATTCTCGATCGATCAGAACAACGAGAGATATGCCGGCATGGCTCTTGCCGGGAAGTATCTGGCGGAGCTTTTCCCGGAACACGGCGCTGTGATGACGCAGTGCTTTGCCGAGACCATAGTCGGCATGATGCTCAGGGAGGCAAAGCTGCAGGGCAAGGATATAAAGCTGTTCTGCCCTGAGACAAGGCCGTTCTTCCAGGGGTCGAGGCTGACCGCAACGGTATGCCATGACATGGGATTCGACACGACTGTCATCACCGACAATATGCCGGCCGCTGTCATGAAAAATGAAGGGATAGACCTCTTCACATCAGCCGCCGATGTCATATGCGTGGACGGCCATGTGGTGAACAAGGTCGGAACATATCAGATAGCGATAGCCGCGAAGTATCACGGTATACCTTACTATGTGTCGGGAACTCCGGATCACGGACATCAGACCATAGACAGCGTAAAGATAGAGTTCAGGGACCCGAATGAAGTCCTGCAGGCGATGGGAACAGCTACCGCCAACCAGGAAGTGAAGGGCTACTATCCTGCCTTCGATATCACCCCGCCTGAGCTGGTGACGGGCGTCGTTACCGATCAGGGCGTGTTCGCAGCGGACAGGCTGGACGAATACGGCGCAAATCCGGAAGGCTTTCTGGTCTGACGGGAAAGGATATCTTACAGGCGAAGGATCAGAAAATGACGATTTATTCAGCAACGATACTGCTTACAGAGCTTATGATGCTGGCGATGACGCTCCACGTCGTGGCCTACCCGGGTTTCGAGTGGAAGCAGAAGCGCTGGTATCTGCTCACCTTCATTACGATCATGCTGTGCGCGGCGTCCGAATGGGCTGTCGAGGTATTCGACGGGCGCGGTGCGTCGTACGTGCTTCCGTTGACTATCATCACCGTGATGCAGTTCTCGCTCACACCGCTCATACCGGTGTTTTTCGCGGGAGCGCTGGGCATGGGAGAGGTGGCCAGGCCTGCAAGCGTTTTCTTTGCGGCGAACGTGATCCTGGAGATGATCATGGCACCGGCCGGCCGCATCTTCTATTTCGATAAAACCGGGACGTACTTCCACGGGGAACTCTACATCCTGTACGAAGTCTTCTATATCGTAAGCGTCGGATTCCTTCTCGCGGCGCTGGCTATGGCGGGCAAGCGCTTCAAGAACCGCGACATCCTGACTATCGTGATGATCCTTGTGGTCATGGCGGCTTCCATAGTGCCGCTCATATTCTACGGCGTCCACGCGGACTACATAGGCATAGCCATCAGCGCGTGCCTCTGCTACATCTACTACAACGATCTCGTGCAGCAGGACGTTCAGACCGCGCTCAAGGAGCAAAGGGCCAAGATCATAAGCATCTCCGAGCATATAGTCTCCACTCTTGCCAATCTGATCGAGAGCCGCGACCTCGAGACAGGCGAGCATGTTGCCCGCACCAGTGAATATGTCAGGATACTGGCGGAATGCGCGCGCAAAGACGGCGTGTACGCGGACGTGCTGACAGATGACTACATCGCACTGCTTGCGGCGTTTGCGCCGCTCCACGATGTGGGCAAGATAGTGGTCTCGGACAGCATATTGCGAAAACCGGGAAGGCTCACTCCCGAAGAGTTCGAAGAAATGAAAAAGCATGCGTCCGCCGGTGGCAGAGTCGTGCGCGAGATACTTGAGGGGATCGCGGGAGAGGAGCAGATGAAGTTCGCGTCGGACATAGCCATGTACCACCATGAGAAGTGGGACGGTTCGGGATATCCGGAGGGACTTTCCGGGACGGACATACCGCTGGCTGCAAGGATAATGGCCATAGCGGATGTGTACGATGCTCTCGTCTCCGAGAGATGCTACAAGAAACCGATGACGCCTGAGCAGGCGTGCAGGATCATAGAGGAAGACGCGGGGAAGCATTTCGACCCGCAGCTGGCGAAGGTTTTCCTCGATCACAGGGAGGAATTTGAGAAAAGCAGGAAGGCGTCCTGAGAAAGTCAGGCCGTATCTTCTTCTGAAGATCTGTTTCTGGCGGCTCGGTCCTGAATCCAGGCGGGCGCCACTATGGATATGAGAATGAGAAATGACCCGAACAGCATAGTAGGGGTCATTTTTTCGTGCAGGAATACAACTCCGAGCACGGCGGCAGTAAGAGGATTGAAGACTGCGAGTATGCCGGCACGCTCAGGTGTGGTGTACTTCTGGCCGAAAGGCTGTATGGTGAAGCCGACGCAGCTGCAGATGATTGCGAGCGCGAGCACAGCGCCCCATTCGGTAGCGGACTGCGGCAGCCTGATCTCTTCGAAGATGAAGGCGCCGATGTACGCGAATATTGCGATGAAAAGGAGCTGGTATATAGAGACCGTCAGCAGATCATCATTCTTGGCGGCCGTGTCCGTGACGAGCACCGAAAGCGAATACCAGAACGTGCCGAAGAGGACCAGCAGCTCGCCCGTCGTGAAACCGATCCGGTCGCCCTTCAGGGTCAGAAAGCCTACGCCGACTATGGCGAGCACCGCGGATATCACAGTCATGCGGTCGGGAAGCCTTCTGTATACGATGCAGGTGATGGCCGGCACCATGACTACCACCATGCCCTCGAGAAAGGCCGTGACCGATGACGGCGTCGTCTTCAGGCCCATCAGCTCGAAAAGCATCGCGAAGAAGAAGGTGATGCCGATCAGAGCGCAGTGAAGAAGGGTCTTCGCATCGACTTTTGTGATGTTCTTCCTGAAAAGGAATGCGATGATGATGAATGCGATCGTGAATCTGATCGCTATGGTCAGATAAGGCCCCATAGTGCGCATCGCGATGGTCGCAAAGAGAAGCGAGCTGGCCCGCAGAGCGAGTGCCAGTCCGACAAGGAATTCGCCTCTTCTTTCATTCATCTCGATGTGGAATCTCATGGTGACTATTCTACCGCCTTGTGGTTGACGATTCAAGGGAGGCCGGGGATATCCGCCGTCTGTCATTAACATCTGTTTAGGATGCGATTAAAGAATATATAGATAAATGTACAAAGAATTCAGTGCTGAATATACTTGTAAACGTATAATCACGGGGAATTATGCGCTCCGGAGAAAGGGCGCGCGGCATTGCCGTCCCCTCTGTAAGAAAGAAGGAAACAAAATGGCAAAAGTGGATATCTTCTCCGGATTTCTCGGAGCAGGAAAGACAACTCTCATCAAGAAACTCATATCCGAAGGTTACGACACTAAGAACATCGTTCTGATCGAGAACGAGTTCGGCGAGATCGGAGTCGACACAGGCTTCCTGAGAGAATCAGGCATCCAGATAAATGAGATGGTCGCGGGCTGCATTTGCTGCACACTCGTGGGAGACTTCGGCAAGGCCCTCAATGAAGTGGTCGAGAAGTACGATCCGGACAGGATACTGATCGAACCGTCCGGCGTGGGCAAGCTCTCCGATGTAATCATCGCGGTCCAGGATCTCGATAATGACAAGATCGAACTCAACGGATTCACCACAGTTGTGGACGCCAAGAGATACAAGATGTATATGGAGAACTTCGGAGAGTTCTTCGCTAACCAGGTCGAGCACGCGAGTTCGATATTCCTCTCGCATCAGCAGGGAATGAGCGCCGAAGAACTCGACAGCATCGTGAAGGACATCAGGACGCTGAACCCTACAGCGCAGATCGTGACAACCGACTGGGATCAGCTTTCCGGTAAGAAGATGCTCGAAGTCATGGAGTCGGACAAAACGGTTAATGCCGAGCTCGACAGACTTAGAGAAGAAGCCTACGAGGAACTCGAGGCTCACGAACACGAGCATGAGCATGGCGGCGAGTGTGAATGCGGTCATCATCACCATCACCATCACGATCATGACCATGAACATGAACACGAACATGAACACGATCATCACCACCACGAACATGAACACGAGCATGATCACGAGTGCGGCTGCGGCCATGAGCATCACCACCATCATCACCACCATCACGGCCATGACGCCGACGAGGTCTTCGATGAGGTAGGCGCTCAGACCAGCAACAAGTACACGAGGGCCGAACTCGAAGAGATCGTCGACAGTCTCGATGAATGCGGCGAGGTGCTCAGAGCAAAAGGCATCGTAGAGAATGCCGATGGAGGATGGCTCGAATTCGACTATGTGCCGGGCGAGGGCGAGATCAGAGATACGGACGCCGAGGCCACGGGTATGGTAGCTGTGATAGGAACAAGACTCAACAAGGAAAAACTCAGCGAGCTTTTCAGACTCGCATAGGACGATGACAGAAAAACCGGTATACCTGTTCACGGGATTTCTCGGAGCGGGAAAGACAACATTCATAAAGGAGACGCTCGAGCATCACGAGTTCGGTGACGACGGCAGGACTCTGCTGCTGGTCTGTGAGAACGGAGAGACTCAGTACGAGCCCGAGAAGTTCGTCGGACCGGGAGTAAGGGTCGAACGCATCAAAAGCGAGGCCGAACTCAACGACGTGAACCTCGGGAGGATGGAAGGCAAAGGAGACTTTGACCGTGTGGTCGTCGAGATGAACGGCATGTGGGAGAACCAGAAACTCTTTGCCGCGATGCCGCCCAACTGGGTCATAGCCCAGGAGATGGCGCTCTTCGATGCAGGGACGTTCCTGATGTTCAACGCCAATATGCGGCAGCTTTGCTTCAACAAGATGCAGACCGCAGACATGGTCGTGTTCAACCGCTGTGAGAAAGGCTTCGACAAGATGCCTTACCATAAGGAGGTCAGGATCGCCAACAGAAGGTCCCTCATAATTTATGAATACGGACCTGACGACATCGAACCGGACGACATCCAGGATCCGCTGCCTTACGACATGAATGCATCGCAGATCGTCATCGAAGACGACTGGTACGCAGAGTGGTACAGAGACATCAACGAGAACGAGGACGATTACGACGGCAAGACGTTCATCATCAGGGGCCGTGTCGCTCTCTCTGATGAGCTTCCGGAGGGACAGTTCGCATTCGGAAGACATGTGATGACCTGCTGCGAGGCGGACATACAGTTCGCAGGGCTTCTGGCCTACTGGTCGGGAGCGGAGAAGCTGAATGTGGGCGACTGGATAAAGATAACGGCGAAGGTACGCTCCGAATATACCGATGCGTACAAGGAGAAGGGCCCTGTGCTCTATATAAAGAAACTCGAAAAAACCGAAGCCTGCGACCCTGAGGTCGCGACATTCTGATAAACGTCAATGCTCTGGAAAACAGGTAATATATTGAAAATTCAAAGGGGGAGAGCTATGAATACTCAGAACCGCAAAAGAAGATCGGGACTTGCCAGGACTCTGATCGTCTGCATGCTGGCGGTGTGCATGGCGGCAGGAACGTCGGCGATGTTCGATGAGCCCGCATACGGCGGCGATTTCTCAGGAGGTACGCCGTTTGCCAGCACCGGCAGATCGACGTACTACCATAACGGAAGGTTCAACGGAAATCTTATCGTCAACGGCGTGGACATCTCAGACTGGCAGTCGAAAAAATGCGATTTCGCAAAGGCGAAGGCTGCCGGAGTCGACTTCGTGATCATGAAGGTCACGGGTACATATTACGGCAGGACAAAGCTGTCGATGTACAACGACGACAATATCGCCGCTCAGTACGCGAACGCCAAGGCAAACGGTGTCATGACTGGCGTATATGTGTTCTCACAGGCAAAGAACGCGAGCGAAGGACAGCAGGAAGCCCAGTTCGCACTCAACAGACTCAAGGCTCTGGGTATCGGCCCTAAAGATCTGCAGCTGCCGGTCTACATGGACTACGAGTTCGCGGGCGGTATTCTCGGCAGGATGTACGGTCTGAAGAGAGCTGACGCGACGGCTGCCGCTGTTGCGTTTTGCAATACGATCAAGGCTGCAGGATACACCCCGGGGATCTACGCCAACTCGAGCTTCTTCAGCTCGTATATCGACACGGGCGCTCTGGCATCCGATGTAGACCTCTGGTGCGCGCAGTACTACAGCAGCTGCCAGTCCGGTGTCAACTATACCAAGTGGCAGTATTCCAGCAGCGCGAAGATCGACGGCATGCTCCACTACCTCGGATACAAGGGCAATATAGACGCTGACTTCTGGTATCTCAACAAGAATGTAAACAATAGCCCTATGACGAAGATCTGCGGCAGGAATACCCTGAGTGTAAACGATGCCAAGGCGCCTAAGTTCAAGATCTACAATGGCGGCACCCTGCTGAGGGAAGGCACTGACTACGTGGTAGGAGGCATCAGAAACAACAAGAAGGGCAGCGGATATGCCTACATCAAGGGTATCGGAGCTTACGGCGGATACGCACTCGTACCGCTGAAGATCGCCGACGCATCATCGGGCAGCGCAGACCAGGATCTGAACGGAGTATCGGCCAACTACATCACGGCCGCAAACGGCGCGAAGTCTGCAGTACAGTCGGGATCGGCCTCATCTTCGGCATCTGCGTCCCAGACGGCTGCATACAAGACAGGCAAGACGTATAAGACACAGGTATACCTCAGAGTCAGAACGGGTCCTTCGACATCATACAGATGGAAGAAGAGAAGCGAGCTGACGGCGGACGGCAAGAAACATGCCCAGGCCGGCACATACGCAGTGCTCAGAAAGGGAACCGAAGTCACGGTCATGCAGGTGAGCGGCAACTGGGTCAGGATACCTTCAGGCTGGATATGCTGCAAGGAGGGAAGCGAGACCTACGTAAAGTAACTTCGGCAGATGAAGATACGGACGGATCATTAATGATATGAACGAAGGGGAGACTCCGGTCTCCCTTTTGTGATGTCCCGCGGCGGCAATGAAAAATCCCTTAAAGCACGACATAAGCAAAGCAAAAATGGTAGAATGGTAAACACTCCATAAAGAAAGGGAGGAAGAGCCATGGGTACTCAGAATTTTAAAAGCAGATCGAATATATTCAGGATTATTACAGTCTGTATGATGGTCATATGCATGATATCAGGAACTGTGCTGTTCGATGGGACAGTATACGGTTCTTCATTCGGCAGAAAAACACCGTTTTCCCATACGGGCAGGTCAACTTATTACCATAATGGCAGGTTCAGTAAAAGCTTCATAGTAAATGGCGTGGACATTTCAGACTGGCAGTCGAAGAGGTGTAATTTCGCCAAGGCAAAGAATGCAGGCGTTGATTTTGCCATCATGAAGGTATCTGGTACTTACTATGGCAGAAAGAAACTTTCCTGCTACAAGGATAGTAACTTCAGTTATCAGTACAGGAATGCCAAGGCTAATAGTGTCATGGTTGGAGTTTACGTGTTCTCGCAGGCCAGGAACGCCTCCGAGGGCCAACGGGAGGCCAGATTTGCAATCAACAGGCTAAAGGCACTCGGAATCAAACCTAAGGACCTTCACCTGCCGGTTTACATGGACTATGAATTCGCCGGAGGCAGGTTTGGCAGGATGTATGGTCTGAAGAGAAAGGACGCGACGGCTGCCGCTGTTGCGTTCTGTAATACGATCAGATCAGCGGGATACACACCGGGCATCTATGCAAATACAAGCTTCTTCAATTCATATATAAACACAAAGGTCCTTGCGCCGGATGTAGATATTTGGTGTGCTCAATATTATAAGTGCTGTAAGTCCGGTACAGCCTACACGAAGTGGCAGTACACGAGCACCGCAAGGATCAATGGTATGCTCCATTACCTCGGTTACAGGGGAAACATCGATGCAAATTACTGGTACATAAACAGGACTGTCAATCCTGAACCGATCACCAGTATATACGGAAGGACTACCCTAAGCCTCAAGGCTGCAAAGTCTCCTAAGTTCAGGATATACTACGGCAACACACTGCTCAAAGAAGGTAAGGACTATGTCGTCGGCGGTATCAGGAACAACAGGAAGGGAAAAGCCTATGCATATATCAAGGGTATAGGCAGATATGGTGGATACGCGCTGGTCCCGTTTACGGTCGCAAACAGGAATTCTGGAAGTGATAAGACTGCGCTGAACGGCGTTTCAGCTAACTATCTCACCAGATCTTAAGATCTTAGTCAGATGGAGGCAATGAAAAAACGACTCTGGACAAGTTGACCCCATCAACCTGCGCATAGCCGTTTCTTCAAAGCACTATCTCATATCGAGTTTCAAATGGCTCTCCCCGTAGACCGGAGAGTCATCTTTTTGTGTCATCCGCAAACATACTCTTTCGAGCTGAACTGACAGCCTGCATGAACAACACTTTCTATAATCAGATTGTATTGCCATAAGGAGAAAGATGCTATAATATTGTTGCGAATAGTGTAATTAAGTTACGAAAAGGCCGGTAAAATGAGCGAAAAAAGAACAGCAAACATGGTCCTCAGCAGAACGAGGCGCAATCAGATATATCTTCCGTACGCGAGAAAGAAGCTGTACTTCGACGCGATCGCAAAGGGCGATGATGAAGCGATAGCAACCCTCTCTCAGAAGAATTACGAATACCCGACCGCGCTCTACAACAGGTGCGGCAGCTACAGCGAGGCAATGGAGAAGATGTACTACGAAGCTGTATGCGCTGCGGCTGAGATGTGTCTTGCCTCGATACAGGCGGGACTTCTGGATATGGTCGCCTACGATATAAGGGATGAGTTCATCAAGGAATTCGACAACGCGGTATCGCTGCCTGATCTTTACGACCTCGTGCACGGCATGGCGCACAGCTATGCCGTCAAGATGAAGTACATCATAAGAGAGAAGAAATACTCGCCGAGACTCGTAAAGATGATGACGTACATCGAGGAACATCTTACCGAAAAGATAGAGCTGGCGCAGGTCGCCGATCACGTCAGCCTCAGCAGGACTTACGCGTCAGCCATATTCCGCGAAGAGCTCGGTATCACGATGAGTGAGTTCATCATGAACGAGAGGATGCTCGAGGCAAAGCGCATGCTGACGGATACTGACCTCACGGTCGCCGCGATCGCCGACAGGCTCGCTTTCTGCTCGCAGAGCTACTTCACTAAAAACTTCACGGCGGCAGAGGGCATGACGCCGGTAGAATACCGGAAGCAGAACGGCTGATGTGGCCAGGGGGTCAGACCCCATGGCCGGGAACGAGTGAATGGAATATTCGAAGGATAGAAAATTCGAATACGGAGAATGGGAAAGGTCGTACGTGTGCATCGACCTGAAGTCTTTTTATGCTTCGGTCGAATGCGTCGAGCGCGGACTTGATCCGATGACCACCGATCTTGTCGTGGCGGACCCCACCAGAAGCGACAGGACCATCTGTCTTGCGGTATCGCCTTCGCTCAAGGCCAAAGGCGTGCCGGGGCGTCCGAGGGTATTCGAGATACCTAAGAGCTTTGAATACATAATGGCGCCTCCCCGCATGAGCCTCTATATAGAGTATGCCGCAGCGATATACAAGGTATATCTCGATTACATCGCGCCGGAGGACATACACGTATATTCGATAGATGAGGTTTTTATCGATGTGACAAAATACCTCAGACGCTACGGGCTCGATCCGAAGCAGATGGCAGAGCATCTGATGAGAGAGGTCTTTGAGAGGATAGGCGTCAGGGCGACTGCGGGGGTGGGCAGCAATATGTACCTTGCAAAGATAGCGATGGACATAATCGCCAAGCATGCGGACGACTTCATCGGCGTGCTCGATGAAGAGGCATACAAGGACCTTCTCTGGGATCACAGGCCGCTCACGGACTTCTGGAGGATAGGGAGACGCACAGCCGCGAAGTTCGAGCGTATCGGCATCACGACGATGGGTCAGATAGCGGAGCTTGCGCACCGCGACGAAGATCTGCTGTATAAAATGTTCGGCATCGACGCCGAACTGATGATAGACCACGCCTTTGGCATCGAACCGACAGAGATGTCCGATATAAAGGGATATAAGAACAAAAGCCATTCGCTCTCTCACGGCCAGGTGCTGATGAGGGATTACACCAATGATGAAGGAAGGCTTATCGTCAAGGAGATGACAGAGCAGCTCTGCCACGAATTGAGCGGCATAGACATGGTGACCCCGAACGTCTCGATCGCCGTCGGGTACTCGAACGCACTTAAGGCGCCGATGGCTCATGGTTCGGTCTCGTTCACCGTTATGACCAGCGCGGCATCGGTCATAATGCCTGCGGTCGCTGAGCTTTACGACCGTATAACCGAAAAGACGTATCCGGTCCGCCGGATCTTCGTCAACTTCAACAACATAAAGCCGAAGGATGCGGACAGGCAGCTGACCATATTCGATCTCGCCGACGATGAGGCCGCAGATGAAGGCGCAACGGCAGGTCAGATGAGAAACGACAGGATGTCCGACGAGGCCGCGGGACTGAGGGGAAAGATGAAGAGGGATGAAGCCCTCCAGGAGGCTGTCAACAGGATAAGGGACAAATACGGCAAGGATGCGATGTTCCGCGGAATGGATCTCGAAGACGCCGCGACCACGATAGAAAGGAACCACCAGGTAGGAGGACACAAGGCATGAGTCAGAACAGACAGAGGCCGGAGTCGGATCGGCCGAAGATGCCGCGCGAACAGAGAGCCAAGCAGTTCGC
>JAFRFA010000099.1:0-18889 GCA_017434585.1 Mogibacterium sp.
ACGCCTCTGATTATCTGAGTGATGTCGTGGCAAATGACCTGTCCGACGGCATCTTCTGTCTTTATCAGCTTCATCGTCCTCTATCCTCGTATATGATTTAGTGCTAAAACGGTCAATACTTAAAACCGTTGTATTATTATAACGCGAAAAAGAGAGCCAAAACAATGAAAAACACCCCATTTTAGGGATGTTTTTTGATTTTAAAACTAAAACGATTTTAGTTTTATTCTGTTGTAAGCGCAGCGCAGATCAGCGGAACGGCCGATTTCAGATAATCATCATCCACGCGGAATGCAGGGTCGTGCCACGGCGCGTTATCCTTGCCCGGCGTGCCGCTCCCGGCCCAGTAGAAAAATGCCGGTATCTCTTTGCCGTATACAGCGAAATCCTCTGAAGCGAGACTCGGAGCGCTGTCTGTCACATGCTCTTTGCCCGCCGCAGCCTCGGCCGCTATGAGGGCGATACCGCAGAGCTCTTCGGGATTGTCCACAGCAGGCACCATGCGCGTGATCCTGGTGCTGCACCTGCACTCGTAGGCTTCAGCGATACTGCCGGCGAGTCTCCTGACTCTTTCTTCCATGTGTTTATGTGTATCGTGGTCAAACGATCTAATATACCCCGTGATGACCGCATCTGAGGGTACGGCTACGTCAGCTTCGCCCGCGTTTATACTGTTGACCGTGCATATGACCGGTTTGAACGGATCTGTATTCCGGCTCACTACTGTCTGGATACCGCTCACAAATGAGGCGGCAGCAACTATCGGATCCACGCACTTATGCGGCAGCGATCCGTGTCCGGCGACGCCCGTATATGTGACGCTGAAAACGCTCTTTTCGGACATCAGAGGACCCTTGTGCACCACTATGTCTCCGCACGGCACCTCCGGTCTGTTGTGTATGCCGAAGATGCGGACCGGTCTCTGCGGAGTTTTTTCGAACAGACCGTGTTCGAGCATGGTCCTCGCTCCCCTCGTTCCCTCCTCTGCCGGCTGGAATACGAAGAGCACGTTGTACGGCAGTCTTTGGCCAGGGGGTCTGACCCCGTGGCCGTTCAGGCCGCAAATGAAGTGCATAGCGCCGAGCAGCGATGCGGTATGCGCATCGTGACCGCAGAGATGCAGCGGACCCTTCTCAGTCGGGACGGCATCAATATCCGCCCTGAAAGCCACAGTCTCATCACATCCGGCGTCGAGCCAGTAGACCGCACCGGTCTCCATGCCGAGTTCGATCTCCCTGACAGGATAAGCTTTGCAGAACTCCTTTATATACGCGGTAGTCTCATGTTCTTCGAATGCCCTTTCAGGCATCTCGTGAAGGACCTTGCGGCATTTCTCCGCAAGGTCCGTTGCTTCTTTCATCAGTTCTTCGTTATACATCTTACTTTATGAATCCGGATCCTTTGTCCGATACTCTGTACAGTCCTCTAGGGGTAATGCGCAGTTCAGGTATTACCGTGAGCGCCATGAACGAGAGCGTTATGAACGGATCAAAGTCCTTCGACACGCCCATGCTGTATGCTTTTTCCTTCATGCGCCTGAGTTTTTTATCGACCTCTTCGAAGTGCACATCGGTCATGAGACCCATGATCGGCAGAGGCAGAGTCTCGAAGACCTCGCCGTTCTCTACAACGGTGTATCCTCCCTGCACGCGCGCTATCTCGTTTACCGCAAGAGCGATGTCCCTGTCGTTGTCGCCTATGACTATTATATTGTGCGAGTCATGCGATACCGAAGACGCGACAGCTCCGTTCTTTATGCCGTAGCCCTTCGCAACAGCCACGCCGATCTTGCCGCTGTTCTGGTGTCTTTCGACCGCGGCGATCTTGAGATATCCGTCGTGAGGAGTGAAGTTGAGCGTCTTCGGGAAGTGCTCGGTCAGATCCTTTGTGACGATCTGCTTAGGCTCCATGCCGATGACGTGGGTAGTGCCCGATCTGATCGGCAGGATGAAATCGTCCGGAGTAACTTTGTCGATATGCACTGTGTGCTTCAGGTGCGCCGGACACTTCCTTACCTTTACATCCGCATCCCTGTCGATGCGTCTTCCCTTGAAGTATACGTCGAGCACGTTGAAGTCCTTCATGTTGTCGAATATGACGAAGTCCGCCTGATAGCCCGGAGCGATGGCTCCCATGTGCTTGAGGCCGTAGCATTTCGCGGTGTTGATCGTTGCCATCTTGATGGCCTTGAAAGGATCGAGTCCGAGCTGTACAGCCCTCCTGACATTGTAGACGATGTGGCCTTCCCTCAGTATGTCCTCGATGTGCTTGTCGTCCGTGCAGAAGCTGAAGTGCTCGGTGTCTATGCCCGTTCTGACGATGCCGCTTATGATATCGTCTACGTTATGGGCCGCAGATCCCTCGCGGACGTGTACATGTATGCCCCTTCTCGCCTCTTCGAGAGCGTACTCGAACGATGATGCTTCGTGGTCGGTATCGACGCCGGCAAGCTTATATGCCGAGAGCATCCTGTTAGGCAGGTACGGCGCATGACCGTCTATGGTCTGATGCTCGAAAAGCGCGAACTTCGCGAACATCCTCGGGTCTCCGCTTATGACAGCGTCGTTGTCCATCACCTCGCCGAGACCGAGGATACGCTCGTTGCCTACGAACGGATACATATCGTTTGCCGCGAACATGCAGCCGTTGTCGTCTATGTTCGTTGCCGGCACACAAGAAGGCATCATGACGAACACGTTCGCCTGCGACTTTTCGGTCTGATCGAGTATGTAGTTTATACCGTCGGCGCCCGAAACATTGGCGGCCTCATGCGGATCCACTATAAAGGTCGTCGTTCCGAAAGATGCGGCCGTGGCGACGAGCTCTGCCGGAGCTACCATCGTCGACTCGAGATGCAGGTGTGCGTCTATGAAACCCGGCGCGATATACGCTCCCTTGAGATCGATTTCTTTCTTGCCGAAATATGACTTTGATACGCCTAGAATGATGCCGTCCTTGACCGCTATGCTGGACTCTACGATCTCTCCCGTAAAGACATCGACCACCTTGCAGTTTCTGAATACAAGATCGGCTTTGACCTTTCCGAGAGTCGCATTAGCAAGTTTTTTATATGTCTCGTATTTCAAGGCTCCCTCCCTTCTTTATCTGTCTATACACGGAAAGGCGCTGAATGCGCCTTTCCATGTTGATTTACCGATATTGCGGAACCGTCACCGGTCTTCTCTGAAGTACGGAAGTCCGAGAGCTTCAGGCGGCTGGTTCTCGTGTTTGTTTCTCAGGCTTATTGCTATGAGCATGATGATCGTAACGAGATACGGAAGCATCTTGTAGATCTCTTTCATGGCGAAATTCGCGCCTGTAGGGATGTACAGATAAAGGATGTACAGCCCGCCGAAGAGGATCGATTCCCAGATGGCCCAGTTCGGACGCCATATCGAGAATATTACCAGAGCGATGGCGAGCCATCCTCTGTCACCGAACGCGTCGTTCGACCATACGCCGTTGGCGTAGTCGAGAACATAGAAGAGTCCGCCGATACCCGCGATCATGCAGCCGATGCAGATCGAGAAATATTTATATTTTGTGATATTGATTCCTGCAGCGTCAGCTGTGGCAGGGTTCTCGCCTACAGCTCTGAGTTCGAGACCTGTACGTGTCCTTTTGAGCATGTAGCTTACGAATACCGCAATGATGATAGCCACATATGTCATAAAGCTGTATGAGAATAGGAGTTCTCCCACGACTCCGGCCTTGCCGGCAAACGGCAGCGTCGTCTTGAATGCCTTGCTCGTAGCCGAAAGTGTGATCGAAGGAACCTCAGCTCCTGTCAGCTTGATGATGGATCCGCCGAAGAAGTTGCCGAATCCTACTCCGAAGGTCGTCATCGCAAGACCTGTAACGTTCTGATTCGCTCTGAGCGTTACCGTCAGGAAACAGAATATGAGTCCCATGATGAGCGCTCCGATCATGCATGTGATAAGCGGTATTATGACGCCCAGTACAGGATTGAAAGGTCCGCCGGAGTTCTCATACATGAACGAACCGATAACTCCGCAGATGGCTCCTACGTACATGACGCCCGGGATACCCAGGTTAAGGCTGCCGGATTTCTCGTTGAGCGTCTCACCGACGCAGCCGAGCAGCAGCGGTATACTCTGCACGATGGCTCTCGGCAGGAATGTTACTAAACTAAACATCTGCAGCCTCCTTTCTGTGCGACTTGCGGAAATGTATCTGGTAATTGATGAAGAACTCCGATCCTATTACGAAGAACAGGATTATTCCTGTAAGTATGTCTCCGTAGGATCTGTTGAGTCCGAATGCCATCGAGATCTCGCTTCCGCCCTTTGCCATGAATACCATCAGAAGTCCTGAAAGTATCATGCCGATAGGATTGAAGTGCGCCAGCCATGCGACCATGACGCCCATGAAGCCTTTGCCTCCTTCTATAGTCGTCGTCATGGTATGGTCGGTGCCTGCGACCAGCAGCCATCCCGTCAGTCCGCAGATAAGTCCGCAGAGGATCAGCGTACGTATTATTACCTTGCCTACATTGATTCCGACGTATCTCGCCGTATTCTGGCTCTCGCCTACTACCGCGAGTTCGTAGCCGTGCTTGCTGTACTTCAGGTAGATATACATGAATATGGTTACGATCACGGATACGAGCACAATAAGGATGTAAGGATTGCCTGCTATCTGCGGCAGCCAGCCTATGTGAGAGGTCTGGTTGATGATCCCGATCTTGCCCGAGCCCTTCGGATGCTCCCAGATGATGATGTAGTATGCGACTATCTGGGTAGCCACATAGTTCATCATCAGGGTGAACAGTGTCTCGTTGGTGTTCCACTTCGCCCTGCAGAAGGCCGGGATGAAAGCCCAGAGCGCTCCTGCGAAAAGAGCTGCGATGCACGAGAGAAGTATGATGGCTCCGTTAGGCATCTTGCCTGACAGTGTTATCATGACTGTCGTAGTGGCAAGAACTCCCGCCATGACCTGTCCGCCTCCGCCGAGGTTCCAGAACTTCATCTTGAACGCCGGAGCAAGAGCTACCGAGATAAGCAGCAGCGACGCGAGTTCCTTGAGGAGTGCCCACATCTTACGCTCCGTCCCGAACGAACCCTCGAACATCTTCGCGTAAACAGCGATAGGGTTCAGATGAGTAGTGATCGTCGTAATGATAGCGCAGAAGATAAGTGCCGCAAGTATGCCTCCCAGCCTGATCGCCCATTCCTGTTTCTTAGGGATCATTTTGCGCTTGGTTATGTGGATCAAAGGTTCCTTTACTTGTTTATCCAACTTTCTCACCTCCAAGCTTTGTCATGAGCAGACCTACTTCGTTCTTATCCGCAGTTCTGCCGTCCACTACGCCGCTGACCTTGCCGCCGCAGAGAACGAGTATGCGGTCGGAAAGAGCGAGCAGCACGTCGAGGTCTTCGCCTACGAATATGACGGCTACGCCCCTTTCCTTCTGGCGGTTGACCAGATCATAGATAGTGTATGAAGCGTTGATGTCAAGTCCGCGGACGGCATACGCCGTAAGGAGAACCGAAGGCGCGCGCTCTATCTCGCGGCCTACCAGCACCTTCTGGACGTTTCCGCCGGAGAGCCTTCTTACAGGCGTCTCGATGCTCGGTGTCACTACCTCGAGGTCTTTGACGACCTTGTCGGCAAGATCGTGCGGACTCTTGCGGTCTGTGAACACGCCCTTGCCCTTTCTGAAGGATCTGAGCATCATGTTTTCGGAAAGATCCATGTTTCCGACAAGACCCATTCCGAGCCTGTCCTCAGGTACGAATGAGAGCTGTATTCCCTTCGCCTCTATTTCGACAGGGTCGGCACCTATGAGGCTCGATCTCGAACCGTCGTCTTCGATGTAATTGATCTCGCCGCTTTCGATGACCTGAAGTCCCGCGATCGACTCGAGCAGTTCTTTCTGGCCGCAGCCGGATATTCCGGCGATGCCGAGGATCTCCCCTGTATTCGCCGTGAAGCTTACATCGTCGAGCTTGAGCAGTCCGTCATCGGATCTTACAGTCAGGCCCTTTACCTCTATCCTAGGCTTCACATCGTGAGGCTCCGGTCTGTCTATGTTGAGTTTGACCTCGCGCCCTACCATCATGTTGGTCATTTCCTGGGCGTTGGTCTCCTTTGTTATCAGTGTTCCGATATACTCACCTTTGCGGAGTATGGCCACCTTGTCGGAGATAGCCTCCACCTCGTGCAGCTTGTGAGTGATTATCACGACAGTCTTGCCGTCTTCTCTCATGTTACGCAGCACTTTGAAGAGCTTTTCCGTCTCCTGCGGGGTCAGTACCGCAGTAGGCTCGTCGAGGATCAGTATGTCAGCTCCCTTGAAGAGGACCTTTACGATCTCGACCGTCTGCTTCTGTGATACGGACATGTCGTAGACCTTCTGGTTAGGATCAACATCGAATCCGTACAGATCGCATATCTCGCGTATTTTCTTTGACGCCTTTTCGATATCGAGTTTGCTGAACCCCGGTATCTTCTTTCCGTTTTCAGCATCATGATCTATGCCGAGAATGATATTCTGCGCAGCCGTAAAGACATTGACGAGCTTGAAGTGCTGGTGGATCATGCCTATGCCCCGGTCTGCCGCGTCTTTCGGAGACGAAATGACGACAGGCTCTCCGTCCATGAAGATCTCGCCTTCATCCGGGTAATAGATACCCGAGAGCATGTTCATGAGCGTCGTCTTTCCCGAACCGTTCTCGCCGAGAAGAGAAAGGATCTCTCCCCTGTATATATCGAGATCGACGTTCTTGTTGGCAGTGATTGTGCCGAATGTCTTTGTTATGTTTCTCATCGAAACTGCGGGTGTTCTGCTGTCCTGCAAAATGATACCCCCTTTCGAAGATTAGATACTTTTGCTTTCTTTTAAAATTTGACCGGTCCCGCCTTCACGAGACCGGTCAATATTAACAATTATGCTGTTGTCCGGGTATCTCTCTGCCGATTAACCGAAGTTGGTGTCGAGCAGGTTGATGCCGTCGATCTGGATGTCGAAGTACGGAGCAGATCTGAACTCGGATTCATGGAAGTAACCGTCAGAGACGACTTCTGTCTCGTGTTCATACTTTTCGTCAGCTTCAACGTCAGCCTTGTAGGAGTCGAGCTTCTTGCCTTCGACTGTGAATGTGCTGGTGTCGAATACGTGAGTCTCACCGGCAACGAGTGCAGCCTTGACTTCCTCGAGTTTCTCGGCTGTTCCTGGAGCAGCTACGTCAGTGTTGAGCTCTGTGAGTTCAACAGAACCTGTGTCGATAGTTCCTGTCCAGTTGGTATCGAATGTCTTGCCGTCCTTGACTGCCTTTGTGGCATATTCGAAGTACGGAGCCCAGTTGATCTTGGACGAGATGATGTAGGTGTGAGGACCTGCATCCTTTGTGCTTCCGTTGTAGGATACGTTAGGTATTCCTGCGTTCTCGCATGCAGTAGGTGCTCCGAAGGAGTCAGCATGCTGTGAGATCAGATCGCAGCCGCCCTGGATCAGCTTGTTAGCGCCTTCCTTCTCGGCTGTCTCGTCATACCACGAACCTGTGAATGTAACATCCATAGTTACGTCAGGGCATACGCTCTTGGCGCCGAGATAGAACGATGTGTATCCGGAGATAACCTCAGCATATGTGAAGGCTCCGACATATCCCATCTTAGGCGTGTCGCCTTTGAGCTTACCAGCTTCCTTAAGCTCGTTGAGCTTCATTCCTGCGGCAACACCGGCGAGATAACGTCCGTCATAGATAGCCGCGAATGCGTTGTGGTAGTTGTCCTGCTTGGCTACGAGAGCCTTGTCGCCTGTGCAGCTTACGAACTGGACATCAGGGAATTCCTGTGCAGCCTGCAGCATGTAGTCCTGATGACCGAACGAGTCGGAGAAAATCAGCTTGCATCCCGCGTCTGCGAGTTCAGCTGCAGCATCGTAGCACTCCTGACCTTCAGGAACGCCTGTCTTGATCATATAATGATCTTCGTCGATGCCGAGATTGCCCATGGCTTCCTTGAATCCGTTGATGAAGTTGAGGTCATAGGTGGAGTTCTCGTCATGGAGGCAGATAAGAGCGACCTTGAATTCATCGCTTCCGCCGCCGCTTGAGCTTCCGCCGCCGCAGCTTGCAAGTACCGGAATCATAGCCATCGTAAGGCATACCAGTAAAGCAATAAGTTTCTTTTTCATAATCATTTTCCTCCCTGTTAATGAATAACACAGTGTTAGGTTTATGATGATTTTATTTTAACCCCACAAACCATAAATAACAAGAAATAAAATAATTTTATGTTTGCACAAAGGGGCCGTATGAAACAGCCCCTTTGTTAAACATCATGTTAAGTTATTACAGCTTCTTGAGAAGTCCTGTAGCCTCGTTGAATTCGTTGATGAGTTCGTCGACTTTTTCTCTTTCCTTGCGGAGAGCGCCCCATGTATTGGCTTCATCATACCACAGCGCATTGAGCTCGTCGCTCGTCTTGCCCTGCTGCTCGACCCATGTGTAGTACTTGAGGTTATGGATCCTCTTGCGGTCTGTGTAGCGCAGCTCAAGCAGGTTGTCGGTCTTCTCGTCGAGGATGTGCTTGTTGAAGTGGAGCGCAGCCTTTTCGTGCGTGTACTCGCCCTGCTCGTCCTGGAGCTCCTTGATACGGGATCCGTACATTACGGAGGAGTCCGTCATTACTGTTGCCAGAACGTCGTTCTCGTCCAGCTCGTAGTACTTGGCCATCTTGATGCAGCAGAGCATGTTGGCTATGCCGCTGATGCCGAAGTAGCCGAGAAGGTCGACGAGTTTAGGATCGACGCCCTGCTCCTTGAGGTATTCGCGTCCGACCGGCTCGTTGAAGAGTCTGAGGAGGTTCTGGGAATCCTCGTCGTCGATGGCGATGACCATATCTGTGTTCTTGACATTGTGGATCCACGGAACGTGCTTGTCGCCGATACCTTCGATCCTGTGAGCTCCGAATCCGTTGTCGAGGAGCGTCGGGCACTGAAGAGCCTCGCCGACTGCGAGCTTGGCTGTCGGATAGAGTTCCTTGAGTCTGTCGCCCGAAGCTGTCGTTCCGGCAGAACCCGATGTGAACGCCATTCCGGCGAATCTTCCGTTCTTGCCCTTGATCTCTTCGAAGGCTTCTGCGATCGCATTTCCTGTGACGTTGTAATGCCACATGTAGTTGCCCATCTGCTCAAACTGGTTGAGGATCCAGACGTCTTCTCTTGTCTCTCTCAGCTCATGTGTCTTGTCGAATATCTCTTTTACGTTCGACTCTGTGCCAGGCGTAGCGATGACTTCGCTGGCGACGTTCTTGAGCCAGTCGAATCTCTCGCGGCTCATGCCCTCAGGCAGAATAGCGATCGAATATACTCCGAGAAGAGCGCTGTCGAAGGCGCCGCCTCTGCAGTAGTTTCCTGTCGAAGGCCATACAGCCTTGTGATAACCCGAGTCGAACTGTCCGGTAACGAGTTCAGGTACGAGGCATCCGTAGGAAGCTCCTACCTTGTGGCAGCCTGTAGGGAACCACTTGCCGATCATGCAGATGATGCGGCACTTTACTCCCGTCAGTTCAGGAGGGAGCACGATGTAGTTAGGTCCGTGGAAGAGTCCGCCGGATTCCTTCTGCTCGTTCTTCCATGTGATACGGAAGAGGTTTACAGGATCGATGTCCCAGAGTCCGGTGTTCTTGAGTTTAGCAAGGATCTTTTCAGGAACCTTTTCAGGATGCATCTGCTGATCGATGGTCGGCAGGATGATGTTCTGAGCCTTTGCGCGTTCGATGTTGTTCTTAAGGCCCTTTTCATAGATGGTGAGATCAAGCATTTCGTACCTCCGTTGATCTTGGTGAAGAACTATGTATTTCTATTTGAAATATATTTTATCTCGGATATTTTTATGATGCCAAAAACATTTTTATATGTCAATAAAATGCTCTTGTTTTTCAAAGCATTTTTTATCTGCCGAGATCTTTCATTACTTCTTTGAATTTATCGATGTCAGGCTCGAGTCTGATAGGCTCCCCTGCCGCCTTTATACCGTTGGCCGTATCCTTGAGTCCGTTGCCCGAGACTATCACCGTCACGGTGGCATCGGCAGGGAGTTTTCCCTCTCTGCACAGTTTCTGGACTCCTGCCATTCCGGTAACGCCGGCCGGTTCGCCGAACACTCCGCATTCCCTTCCGGTGACTCTCATCGCCTCGAGTATCTCATCGTCCGTCACCTCTACAGGTATACCGCCCGATTCTACTATGGCGTTGATGGCCTTGTCCGGATTTCTAGGCACTCCTACCGAGATCGAGTCCGCGATGGTGTTTTCTTCCATCGGTTCCCAAGGCTCTCCGGTGCGTGCCGCCCTGTTGATCGGGCATGTGTTGACCGACTGCACCGAGATCAGTTTCGGAAGCCTGTCGATGAAACCTGCGTTGTAAAGGTCCTTGAATCCTTTCCACACTCCTGCGATAGTGCAGCCGTCGCCTGTCGAAAGCGCGACGTAATCCGTCACGGTCCAGCCGAGCTGCTCTGCGATCTCGAGAGCCACTGTCTTCTTGCCTTCCATCAGATAGCAGTTGATCGCGGCGTTTCTGTTGTACCAGCCGTACTCATCGATAGCGGCCTTCGAGAGTTCGAAGGTCTCCTCGTAATTGCCCTTTACCGAGATGACGTTAGCTCCGAAGATGAGGAGCTGGGCCACCTTTCCGATAGGAGCTCTTTCAGGAACGAAGATATATGTCTTCAGTCCGGCCGCGGCCGCATTGCCGGCCAGGGAGCTTGCGGCGTTGCCCGTTGACGAGCAAGCTATGGTGTCATAGCCCGCTTCGACCGCCTTTGCTACTCCCATCGAGCTCGCCCTGTCCTTGAGGGAAGCCGTCGGGTTCAGGCCGTCATCCTTGAGGTAGAGCTTGGCGATGCCGAGCTTTTTTGCCATGCGCGGCTCAGAATACAGAGGCGACCAGCCTACTCTCAGAGGAGGCTGCTTGGTGTCCTCCTCTACCGGGAGGAACGGACGGTAGCGCCACATCGTATAATTGGTGCTCTTCGAGATCTTCTCAGGACTCGATACGGACCTGATATAGTCGTAGTCATATACGACATCCAGTATGCCCCCGCACTCGCATGTGGTCGCGTCAGGAAGCGCTTCGTATTCCTTTCCGCACTTGATGCACTTTAGACATTTGACATTTTTCATGGATAAGACTCCTTTCGCGTCATCGCGTTATCTTCCGTTACAAGATTAAACCCGCATTATGCAATAATCAACTAAAATCATTTCAGTATCCCTTTTTCACATCCGCAAGATGCATGAGCGGCTGACCCGCAGCGAATCTTTTTAGATCTTCGCAGAAGAAATCCACTGTCATATCCACAGTATAAGGAAGCCCCATGTCACCGGATATGTGCGGAGTGATTATGCAGTTCGGCGCATCCCAAAGCGGATGGTCTTCAGGGAGAGGCTCCGGATACACGACGTCAAGCGCTGCCCCGGCTATCCTTCTTTCACGCAGAGCTTCGATCAGCGCGTCCTGATCGATCACCATTCCCCTGCCAACATTTATAATGAAAGTCCTGTCCGACAGCATCGCGATGCGTTCCCTGCTCAGAAGGCCTCTGCTCGCCGGAGTGCCCGGTATGCAAAGCAGCAGGACATCGACGTTCCCTGCGAATGCCGGGTCGGAAAACAGCCTGTCGAATTCACTGAAGCTGTATACCGCATCGAAGCCTTCCGCAGGGCGTCCGCTTCTCGAAAAACCGGTCACACTCTCTGCTCCGAGAGCTCTGTATCTCTGAGCGGCATTCCTCCCGATGTCGCCCGTGCCGATGACGGCGATGCTGCTGCCGGCGATCGATCTCAGCGGAAGGTCCTGCACCCAGCAGCGCGCATTAATCACCTTGTTGTACTCGTACATCTGCCTCATCAGCATCAGCGTCACCATGATAATGTGCTCGCTTATGGTCCTGCCGTAGGCTCCCGAGCTGTTTGTCAGTTTCACCTCTCCCGAATCGAAGACTCCGCTCTCAGCGTACGCTCCTATGCCGGCAAAAGCAGTATGGCACCATTTCAGGCGCGGCATCTCTGACAATATCGAGGCATCGCCCCCGCTGTAGATGACCTCGCAGTCAGACACTCTCCCGCGAGCCTCTCCGGCGCTTTCATAAAACGCGATGTCAAAGCCGCAGGCGCGTGCCGTATCCGTCATCTTTTTCCTGTTCTCTTCCGAAAGGAAGTCTGCTGTCACACATATTTTTCTCATGACTGGATTTTACCATATCCGTTTTCTCTTATCACAAAAAACAATCACTGTATTAATTGTGTACAAGTTTCCTTATATGGTGGTACAATTGCATTGATATGGGCTTTTTCAAGAGAATGTCACTCAAAAGAAAGACTGTGCTCACGCTGATACTGATCATATCTCTGATCAGCGTCACCGCTCTTTTGCTGTTCTCAAAAGCCACAAAAGACATCATCCATTCGGAATACGGCACATACTGCTCAGATCTTGCGAACACCGTAGCCAGTTCCGTCAATGTGAGCGATGTCAAGGCGGTGAAGCGGGAAGTCATGAAGGTTTACCGCAGTCTTCCGGAATCCGCTATCATGATCAGCGATCAGGAGGATGAGCCGGGCTATGGCGGATATATCGCCCGCTATGCTCATATCCAGCAGACAAAGAAGTTCTCTTCGATCAGGAATTCCCTTCGTAAGATCCAGGACAGTTCTCACGTGCAGTGTCTTTACATCACCTGGCCGGATGTCGCTACCGGCCGCCTGATATATCTTGTGGACGGCGCGTACATAGACAACTGGCCGCCGGGAAGTCTGGAAGAACTGTATGACAGCGATTTCAGAAACGACGGAGATATAAATTCGGGCTTCGACATACTCCTCGGCGAAGATGATGAAGGCGGACGCATCGTGACGGCCGCCATGCCGATACGCGACAGTTACGGCCAGGTCATAGCATACGCCGGACTCGATTACTCCATAGAAGAGATGCTGGCGCTCCAGCGCCGCTTCGTCCTTATCGTACTCCTTATACTTGCGCTTCTCGCAGCGCTCGCATCATTCGCGGCGATACGCCTCGTGGACAGATCCATCGTAAAGCCTGTCAACGAGCTTTCCGCGGCCGCTGCAGGATACACCAAAGATGTCAGGAGCAGCGGCGAAGGGTTCCACAGATTCGCCGATCTTGAGATCCGCACCGGCGACGAGATCGAGGTCCTGGCTGATTCCATCAAGCAGATGGAGCACGACATGAACAGCCATATAGCCAATCTCCTGTCTGCAAGAAATGAACTCGACAGATCAAAGGAATACGCCGAAGAGATGGAAAAGAAATCATATATCGACGCTCTGACAGGCGTGCGCAACAAGCGTGCATACGAATCAGCCGTAGATAACCTGAACGCCGACATAACGCAGCATGTCGCCCGCTTCGGTATCGCGATCGTAGATCTCAACGATCTCAAGCGTATAAACGACAGCTGCGGGCACGATCACGGCGACCAGGCTATCAAAATGATCTGCAGAGTCATATGTGATGTTTTCGACCACTCCCCTGTCTACAGGTACGGAGGCGATGAGTTCGTGGTGCTGCTGAGGAACCGCGACCTCGCGAACATCAGTGAACTGGTCGATGAATTCAAGTCGAGGGTCGCGGCTATGCGCGATGATACTGATGCCGAAGCCTGGGAGCGCGTGACCGCCGCGATCGGCTACTCGGTATTCGACCCTGAGACCGACTCAGATACTCAAAGCGTATTTGAGCGGGCTGACAAAGATATGTACAGAGATAAAAAAGAGGCCAAGGAAGCATCCCCGGCCGGAAAGAAGGACAAATAACAGATGAGTACGATAGTCGACAGATTCATGAGGTATATCTCCATCGATACGCAGTCAGACCCTGACAGCGGGTCAGTACCGAGCACATCAAAACAGTTCAGGCTGGCGAAGCTTCTCGCAGAGGAAATGACCGCCATGGGAGTATCCCATGTAAAGTACGATGAAGAGCACTGCTATGTATACGGCGAGATACCGGCCAGCTGTGAAGGCGATATCCCTGCAGTCGCTTTTATATCGCACATGGACACTGCCCCGGATGCTCCCGGCGATGCATCAGACGCCAGGATCATCAAAAACTATGACGGAGGCGTCATAGCGCTGAACGACAGCGTCTCTCTCGATCCCGGATCATGTCCCGAGCTGAAAGATTACGCGGGCTGCGACCTGATCGTGACCGACGGCGTTTCACTGCTTGGCGCAGATGACAAGGCCGGCATCGCCGAGATAATGACGATGGCCGAAAGACTCATAAACGACTCTTCCATACCTCACGGCAGAGTCGGCATAGCTTTCACCTCTGACGAGGAGATATGCGGCAACGCCAGGTTCTTCGACATCGAAGGCTTCGGCATGGACTATGCCTATACGGTGGACGGAGGCCCTGTCGGAGAGATAGAGTACGAGAATTTCAACGCTGCAGAAGCGGTCATACATGTCAGCGGCAGGAACATCCATCCGGGAGAGGCCAAGGATGTCATGGTGAACGCGGTAAGGATAGCCGCCGAGCTCGACGGACTGCTGCCTCAGGAGGAACGTCCGGAATACACCGAAGGATACGACGGGTTCTTCCACCTGACCTCCCTGTCCGGAGACGTAACGGAGGCCGAGTCGAGGTATATCATCAGAGATCATGATGATGAGAAGTTTCAGATCAAGCAGGACCTCATGCAGAAGTGCGTCGATTATCTGAATCTGAAATACAACGGCGCTGTCGAACTCGAACTGACCGAGCAGTACCGCAACATGAGAAAGCACATAGAGCCGCATATATTCCTTATTGACAACGCGAAGAAAGCCTTTGCAGAATGCGGCGTCGAGCCTGTCGTGCTGCCGATAAGAGGCGGCACCGACGGAGCCATGCTCACATACAGAGGACTTCCGTGCCCTAACCTCTCGACCGGAGGTCTCAACTTCCATTCGAACACCGAATACATACCTGTACAGTCGCTAGAAAAAATGGCGGATGTGCTCGTCGAACTCGCGAGCCTTACCGCCAGATAAAGGATCACATCTGCGAAAGAAACAGTCCGCTTCTCAGAGCAGCTTGTCAGCCCATTCCGGTTCTCTGAAACCTGTGAGCACAAAGCCGTCGCCGACGAGGAGCGGTCTTTTTACGAGCATCCCGTCTGTGGCGAGCAGAGCGAACTGCTCGTCATCGCTCATCTCCGGAAGTTTCTTTGAGAGGCCGAGTTCACGGTACTGCATGCCGCTGGTATTGAAGAACCTCTTCAGCGGAAGCCCGCTCATCTTATGATACTTTCTCAGATCCGCCTCGCCCGGATTGTCCGTCTTTATGTCGATCACCTCGTGATCTATGCCCTTTTCCTCAAGCCATTTCAGAGCCTTTTTGCACGTGCTGCACCTGCTGTAGCAATATACCTTTACCATATCCTCCTCCGTTCTCTGCCAGGTCCTTCTTTTTTTCAACACAATGATACCATATAATTGGATGTGATGAAGGGAGAAAGGAGCACGACATGAGAAACCTTACATTAGGCAGCACCGGCATCACGGCGCCGCAGAACGGATTCGGAGCGCTTCCGATCCAGAGACGCAGCACTGACGACGCGGTCGCCCTGCTCAGAAGAGCATACGAGGGCGGCATGCGCTATTTTGATACCGCAAGAGCGTATTCAGACAGCGAGACCAAGCTCGGCATCGCTTTCGAAGGAATACGGGACAAACTGTATATCGCCACGAAGACGACCGCGACCACCGGAGACAAGGTGAAGGAAGACCTTGAGACCTCACTTCGCGAGCTGCGCACGGACTACATAGACGTCTACCAGCTGCACATGGTCGACAGAGTGTATAAGCCGGGTGACGGCAGCGGCGTATACGAGGCTCTGCTCGAAGCAAAGGACGCCGGAAAGATCCGGCACATCGGAGTGACGGCCCACAAGATCGGCGTAGCATTCGATCTGGTCGATTCCGGTCTGTATGAGACCATGCAGTTCCCGTTCAGCTATCTGTCCGATGAGCGCGACTTCGAGCTCGCAAGGCGCTGCGGCAAAAAGAATATGGGATTTATCGCCATGAAAGGCATGGCCGGCGGTCTGATCACCAGGTCCGATGTCGCCATGGCTTTCCTCGAAAAGTATCCGAATGTCATGCCTATCTGGGGAGTACAGAGAGAGGAAGAGCTCGAACAGTGGCTGTCGTATATGGATGACACGCCTGCTCTGACCGGTGAGATGCTCGCATATATCGAAAAGGAAAAAGCTGAGCTTTCAGGTGACTTCTGCAGGGGATGCGGCTACTGCATGCCGACCTGCCCTGCCGGCATCGCTATAAACCAGTGCGCACGCATGTCGCTGATGCTGAGGCGCGCACCTTCGGACGCATGGCTGTCAGAGCACTGGCAGGCCGAGATGAAGAAGACAGAGGAGTGCATAGAGTGCGGCCAGTGCACGGCTCACTGCCCGTACGAGCTCGACACTCCGGCTCTTCTCAAAAAGAACTACGAGGACTATAAGAAAGTCCTCGCAGGCAAAGTCAAAGTCGACTGAATGTATAGAATAATCGAGGGACCGGTCGGACCGGTCCCTCTTTTGATCCTTACTTTTTGTTTTTCAGCACTACAACGCCGTTTTTGCCGCCTTTATACTCTCCGTCTTTCATGACCGCCTGTCCGTTCACATAGACATGGACTATGCCCTCCGGACGGAAGTCAGGCTTTTTCTCATCGACCTTCATATTATCAAGATCGATGACAGTGATATCGGCTTTATATCCCGGCTTCAGATAGCCCCTTTCAGGTATGCGGAAGCGGTCGGCCGTCTTGCCTGTCATCTTGCGCACGATTTTCTGCATCGGGATGCTGTACCTCTTCGCCAGAATGAAGAACTGCGGAAATGTCTGGAATGCAGCGATGTTCTGAAGGCCCTTGTCGACCACCCACGCGTCTGTCATGAACACCGACAGCTCATCGTTCATGAGGCGCTGCACGATCTCATCGTTGTAATACCTGCCGAGATAGATGCTGCCCGCACGATCCGAAAGTTCGACCAGTTTGAGGTACATGTCGAGTTCCGACAGGCCCTCTTCGGCTGCGCACTCCGGTATGGTCTTTCCCTCGTATTCCGGATGATCGTCCGAGATATACGCCACGACCATGTCGTCCCAGTCGATGCCGAGCACCTTGCGGTACATCAGTATCGTGAGTTCGAGCTTGCGGCGGTTTACAGGAAGCTTTGCCTCCTCACTGCTGAGCTTCGCGTACCACTCAGGGAACACGACCGTTATCACTGACGCTCCGTAGTGGAAAGCGTAGTTATCGAACGATATAGGATTGCCCGTATAGTGCTCGCCGTGGAATGTCGCGAGCATCTTGTTCAGAAGCTTCCAGCTCCTCTCTCCCACGAATATGAGATGGCTGTATTCGAGCCTGCAGCCTGACTTGTGCATTATATCCACCGCCTCGTCGAGGCCCATCTCGAGATGCGACTTCCTTGTGAGCAGCGGATAGTCTGCACTTACTATGGAATTTGCCCGCGGGTGGATCGTAACTATGCCGTCGTACTTTGCTATCTCTTTCGCAAATGCGATTATCTCGTCTTCTTTCGCATAGCGGTCAGGCTCGTACATGAAACCGAAAGACCCGCCGAAGGCTCCGCCCTCCATGGCTTCTCTGACGTGTTCGAGCTCCTTTTTGATCTGCTCCTGTGTATAAGGCGCAGGATCATAGCCCGTCATGCCGGCTCTTACCGAGCCCTGCCCGATCAGCGGCACCAGGTTCACGTAGAGATTGCCCTTCGCACGCTTTTTGAACTCGGCAAAGCTGCACGGATGCATCGCATCGAAGAGCCCGCCGCCGATCTTGTCCCTGTGCGGAGTGTCAGGGTCGATGCCGAAGGACGAGAAGCTGCAGTTGCCCGTGATCTGTGTGGTTATGCCCTGTTCGATGAACGGCCTGTAGTATTTCTCGGCATCCTCTCTGTCGTAGAAGAAGTCGTTGTGTGAATGCGCGTCTATGAAGCCCGGGCAGATCTGCAGGCCGCTTATATCGATGACCTCATCTGCCTTTTTATTTATGTTTCCGGATACTTCGACGATGCGGTCATCTTCGATCAGCACATCGCCTGTGAACGGTCTGTTGCTCGAACCGTCATATACGGTCCCGCCTTTGAACAATGTCTTCATGTCTCTTCTCCTTGGATATGTTTAACGGTCTGTTCCAATACTATCATTTTGTTCCATGCGGTCAAAGTTTTTGAAGCTTACGATCACCATCGACACGGACATCACAAAAGCCATCAGGTCGGATACCGGGCTGGCGTAGAAAACTCCGTATATGCCGAAGTATCTCGGCAGCAGCAGAAGCAGCGGTATGAGAAAGAGCCCCTGCCTTGACAGGGACACCAGAAGTCCCTGTCTGTGATTGCCGATGGACGAAAAGTACATGATGGTAACGGGCTGTATGTTCTGGAAGAACACCAGCATCATGTATATGCGCAGGTACATCTCCGCAAACTCGTAGTACAGTTCGGAACCCGATCCGAATATCGAAATAATATTTCTCGGAAAGCACTGCAGGCAAATAAAGAAAACGACTCCTATCGCGAACGCGGCGGCAAAAGCCCTCCAGTAAGCGGACTTTACCCTGTCATACCGCTTCGCTCCGAGGTTGTATCCCCATATGGGCTGGCAGCCCTGCCCTATGCCTACCGCGAAGGAGACCATTATCATATTGAGTTTCTGGGCAATTCCGGATACGGCGAGGGGTATGTCCGGTCCGTAGATCGAATGCGCGCCGTAAGTCTCGAGCACATTATTGAGGACAAGCGCAGTGGTCATCATCAGCATGTGATTGACGAAGTTAGGTATGCCCGCCTCCATACTGTCCATCATGTGAGAATAGCTG
>JAFRFA010000100.1:0-15104 GCA_017434585.1 Mogibacterium sp.
ACGTGTACCTCCTTGCCCACTAATATATTCACTAACAACCATCATCTTAAATTCGAAACTATATTTTGCCATAAGAAAACTGACCTCCTACAGTTAGATTCTGGTCTAACTTTTGGGGGTCACCTCATGCGGCAGCCTCTTTGATATGCATTTTTCAGTGTTGCTATTCTATGCCGACTATGCTGACTTCTCCGGATTTCAGCACTTCTTCGCTTCCGTCCTCATATCTTACGATCAGACCGCAGTCTTCATCGAGGCCGGTCGCATGTGCTTTTCTGACGATGTCATTCTTGGAGATCTCGATATCTTTGCCAAGCACGATCGAACGCTGCCTGTATGACTCGAAGTGATCATCTGTAGAAGGACTGTTGTAGTATGCCATGAAGCGGTTGAGCACTTCGGCAGCCAGCTGGTTCCTGTTGCCGGCTGACGGATGGTCGAATATGCTGCCGGCCTTGTCTGAAAGATCTTTTGGAAAGCCTCCCTTAGGCCTGTACGCGTTGATTCCTATACCGACTATAACGCACTGGAGCTTGCCGTCTTCGAGTCCGTAAGAAGCTTCGCTCAGGATGCCGCAGACTTTTTTATCGTTGATGAACACATCATTGACCCATTTGATGTCTGCGTTCTTTCCGGACAGCTTCTCTATTGCTTCACATACGGCAACAGCCGCCATGGTGGTGAGTCTCAGGACCTGAGTGCCCGGATAGGCGGCAGGCTTCAGGATGATGCTCATATAAATGCCGGTATCGGCAGGGGAGAAAAAGCCTCTGCCTCTGCGTCCGCGGCCCATCGTCTGGGCGCCGGCGATCGCTGTATAGCCTTCATCTTCGCCGTTTGCGGCCTTTTTCATGCATACGTTATTGGTGGAATCCACCGTTACGAAGACTTCAGGACGAAGCTGCCGGGCATCTTTATCCAGATGATTGCGTATGCCCTGAACGGAAAGGATATCCGAATTCTTCGCAAGACAATATCCTCTGTTGGTTACCGCTTCTATTTCGTATCCTTCGCTTCGCAGCTTCTTGACAGCCTTCCATACAGCTGTTCTGGATATCCCGAGATCGGAGGCGATCCTTTCGCCTGATACAAAAAACCCCCTGTTCTTTTCGAACAGTTCCAGGACAGTATCCTTAGTACTCATGATTTCCTTCTTTCTCTTTCAAACCGCGAAAAAACGCAGTTCCTATCTTGACTTGAGTTTACCTCTTGAGACCGGTGTTATCAACCCAGTTGACAATGTGGTTCACAATAAATACATAAAAAGATAACAAAAGGACCGGGCAGAAGGATTTATGTTACAATCATAGCGGAGGACAGGACAGATGAATAAACCCGAATTACTCGCTCCGGTAGGAGGCAAGCCGCATCTGATAGCGGCAGTCAATAATGGCGCTGATGCGGTGTACATGGGAGGCATGGCTTTCAACGCAAGGATATTTGCGGATAATTTTAGTGATGAAGAGCTGCCTGATGCCATCAATTATGCGCATGCGCATGGGGTGAAGGTATATATGACCATCAATACTCTGGTAAATGACGGCGAGCTTGCCAGGGCCTTCGAGTACTGCAATTACATTTACGGCACGGGCGTGGACGGAGTGATAATCCAGGACTTCGGGCTTGCGAGACTTCTCAGGAAGTACCTTCCGGATCTGCCTCTTCATCTGTCCACGCAGGGCACACTGTACAATACGGAGGCTGCGGATACCGTATCGAAGCTCGGTTTCAGCAGGGTGGTGCCTGCGAGAGAACTGAGCCTCGCAGAGATCACTGAACTTGCGGGACACTGCAGATCTCTGGACGATCCGATGGATGTGGAAGTCTTCGTACACGGAGCTCTGTGCATGTGCTATTCGGGACAGTGCCAGATGAGCAGGGTAACCGGAGGCGGCAGCGGCAGGACCGGAAACCGCGGCACCTGCGCCCAGCCGTGCAGGCATGCGTATACTGACGAAAAAGGCAATACGTACTATGCACTGAGTCCTAAGGACCTATGTCTCATAGAGCGCATACCGGACCTTGTGATGAGCGGAGCATCTTCGTTCAAGATCGAGGGAAGAATGAAAAGCCCTGAATATGTCGCCATAGTCACAAGGACCTACCGCAAATACATCGATCTGTTCGACAGGCTGGTGAGAGAGCACGGCGAAGAGGCGGCCAGGGACATGTACTCGGTAGATGAGGACGACATGCTCGAGCTCAGACAGATATTCAACCGCGGTGATTTCACAGAAGGGTATATCGACGGTAATCCGGGAGAGGATATACTGTCAGGGGCAAGCCCCAAGAACCAGGGCCTGTACCTCGGGCGCGTCATTGCGGTCATCGACAGCGAGGACAAGGTCAGCGAAAAGGACGAGAGATCAGCTGCCAGGGGAGCGCTCAGGCGCGGAAAAGAGCTCGTGTGCATTGGGCTCGACAGCTCCGCGAAAGAACTCGGCATAGGGATAGAAAACAGCGACGGATTAGAGTTCCGGAGCGAAGACAGGGACTATCTCGTTAATTCGCCTGTAGGCAATGTCTGTACTTATATAAAGGATCTAGGCGACGGCTGCATCCTGACCGGGGACTTCGACAGAGGCGTCATGACGGGCGATCTGGCATTCAAGGTGACCGACAGGAAGCTTATGGACAAGGCCCTTGATGCGCCGGAAAGAAGGCTGCCTGCCACCATTCAGTTCACCGCCAGGGAGGGTCAGTTCCCTGTACTGGTGATGACCGATGTCAGGGCGGACTGCAGCGTCGAGACGGTCGCCGATCACAGGATAGAGCGCGCCGAAAAGGCTGCTACAGATCCTGAAAGGGTAGAGAACAGTCTGAGGAGGCTCGGGGACACGGTTTATGATCCGGGTCTCACGGGCATAGATATACAGATGGATGAGGGCATAATGATGCCTCTTTCCGTTGTCAACAGGATGAGAAGGGAAGCAGCGGACGAACTGCTCGAAAAGAGGCTGAGCTCCACAGTGTCCGGCAGGAGCCCGAAGCTTTCGAGGGAGAGAATAGAAGAGGTGAAGGAGGCCGAAGGACTCGGGACTTCTGTTCTCGATACAGCGGCAATGGAAAGAAGGCTGAAAAAGAGCGGCAGACAACCTGTCCCGGTCGAAGAATTCATGAAGATCCGCGATGAGGGCGGAGAACTGCCTGAGGGAGTGCTCCCTTACATACTGAACATATCCAGGGGAAATCTCGATGCTTTCATCGAAAGCAGATTCGGCGATATAGCGGAGGCCTGCAGGGATACCGGCATACTGATAGGCAACACCGGCTGGATCGAAAGGTTCAGCGAGGCTGGAGTGAAGGTATACGGAGACTACGGACTGAACGTATACAACAGGCAGGCAGAACTTGCGTATGAGGAGCTAGGGGCAGAGCTGTATATGCCTTCGCACGAGACCGGGATCTCCGACGGGAGAGGGATCCCTCTCATGGTGACTGAGCATCCTGTATCCGCGTCGGCTCTGACCGACAGAAAAGGCGTGGTGCACAAGGTGACGGTGCCGCCGTCCGGAGACAAGACACTGATATACTGATACGGTACAAATTGCGCGCACCGGCCGGTGACATATGCTATAATCTACTCAAGCTGTATAAACAGATCTGATTGGATATATGAACAAAGATCAGGAGGGAACAACATGGCAGATAAGAAAACAGTAGATAAGGTAAAGGATCTTCTTGATGGTCATGTATATGCGCCGCTCAGGGACGCAGCCGAGAAGTGGCTTGCGGAAGCTGACGAGAAGTATGATGTGAAGGAAAAAGCCGGCAAGGCGTGGGACAAACTGAACGACGCTGCCGAATCGTTCTCGGATGCTTCGATGAAGTTCAACGAGAAGATGGACGCGGCAGGAGAGAAATTCACTGAAGGCGCTGAGAAATTTGCCGACAAGGCGGCTCCTGTGATCAGTGATCTAAAGGATAAGGCAGCGCCAAAGTTAGACGAACTCAAGGATAAAGCAACTCCTGCCATCAGCAAGGTCACGGAGAGCGAGCTTGTCGCAAAGCTCAAAGAGGGCGTGGCTACGGTCAATGAGACCATCGAACACTTCAGCGATCCTAAAGTAAGAGAGGACATCGGTGAAGAGGCAGCAGAGCAGATCAAGGCTCACGCAGAAGCTCTCAAGGCAGAAGGCAAGAAATACTGCGACTGCCCGGCCTGCACCAAGGCAAGAGAGATCCTCAAAGACCTCGGGGAAGATATCGACGAGGGCGGCGAAGAATAAGATCACTGTTATGTGAAGCTACGGGCGGCAGGGTTATGCTCTGCCGCCTTTTGAAAAGGAGAAGGATCGATGCAAAAGCATAAAATTGTGGTTCTCGACGGATATACCGAGAACCCGGGTGACCTCAGCTGGGATAAATTAGAAAAATTCGGGGAGCTGACGGTCTATGACCGCACCTCGTATGAGGAGTCGGATCTTATCGCCGAGAGGATAGGTGATGCCGATATAGCCATCGTCAACAAAACGCCTTTAAGCGCCGCGACCATGGATAAATGCACCGGACTCAAGGCGGTATTCATTCTTGCGACCGGATATAATATCGTCGATGTCGCGTACGCGCGGAGCAAAGGTATAGATGTAGTCAACGTGCCTACATACGGGACCCATATAGTGAGCCAGTACGCGGTGGGCCTCCTGATGGAGATATGCTCTCACTTCGGCCATCACGACAGGGAGGTCAGGGCCGGAAGGTGGCAGAACAACATCGACTGGTGCTTCTGGGATTACCCTCTGATAGAGCTCGCGGGCAAGACTGCGGGAATAATCGGACTCGGACGCATCGGGCAGGCGACTGCAAAGATACTGAACGCTCTTGAGATGAAGGTGATCGCGTATGATTCTTTCAGGTCCGAGGCAGGCGCTTCGGTCGCCGAATACACTGATCTCGATGATCTCTTCGCGCGTTCTGATGTGATATTCCTGCACTGCCCGCTCTTCCCGGATACGGAGAGGATCATCCGCAGTGATAACATCGCAAAGATGAAGGACGGCGTCATACTGATAAACAACAGCAGAGGGCCGCTTGTTGACGAGCAGGACCTTGCGGATGCTCTTGAAAGCGGAAAGATCTACGCAGCGGCCGTGGATGTGGTGTCCACCGAGCCGATAAACGCCGACAGCCCGCTGCTTACCGCAAAGAATATCATAATCACTCCTCACATATCCTGGGCGGCGAAAGAAGCCCGACAGAGGATAATGGACATCACGGCAGACAATATCCGCGCATGGACGGAAGGAAAGCCGGTAAATGTGGTAAATATATGAAGATAGTCTGTGCAAGCGATTCGTTCAAGGGAAGCCTCACAAGCATGAGGACAGCCGAGCTCGTTGAAAGAGCGGCAAAAGAGGTCCTGCCCGGTGCCCGCGTTATCAAAATGCCGGTCGCCGACGGCGGAGAGGGCACGGCTTTTGCAGTGACTCAGGCGGCGGGCGGCAGCATGGTCAGTACAAGGGTCCACGGCCCGCTGATGGACTCTGCAGAAGCCTCATACGGTATGCTTCCGGAAGGCAGGGCGATCATAGAAATGGCCGCCGCATCGGGACTTGTTCTGGTGCCTGAAGAAAAAAGGGATCCTCTGATCACCACATCGTACGGAACGGGAGAGCTTATCAGAGACGCGATGGACAGAGGAGCGCGAAATATCACTGTTGCGATCGGCGGCTCCGCGACAAACGACGGAGGCATGGGCTGCATGAGCGCCCTCGGTTACGTCTTCAGGGACGGAAAAGGCCATAAACTGGCAGGGTCGGGCTGCAGCCTCGGAAGCGTCGCATCGATCGATGACACTGAAGCAGATCCGCATCTTAAGGAATGCTGCTTCACGGCGATGTGCGATGTCAACAATCCTCTGACAGGCAGGAACGGAGCGACTTACGTATACGGGCCTCAGAAGGGTGCGGACAAAGAAACTCTGAAGATACTTGAGAACGGCATGGTCAGTTACAGGAACGTACTCGAAAAGACCACCGGCATCGACTGCGATCATATCCGGGGAGCCGGTGCTGCGGGAGGTCTGGGGGCTGCCCTGCACGCACTTCTGGGAGCAAAGCTGAGACCGGGCATCGAAGCGGTGCTGGATCTTACGGACTTCGACGGCAAGATAAAAGATGCGGATCTTGTCATTACGGGAGAGGGAAGGGCTGATTCCCAGAGCCTTGACGGAAAGGCCATTCAGGGTGTGGCAATGAGAGCACAGAAGGCAGGCGTGCCGGTCACCGCGATAGTCGGAAGCCTCGGCGAGGGCTGGGAAGATCTGCGCAGATGCGGGGTCAGCGAGACAGTAACGATAACTCCCGCGGGCATGAGTACGGAGGAGTCCATGAGGAGGGCAGAAGAGCTGTACTTTGACGCAGCAAAGAAATACTTTTTGACATTGGTGTAAACTGTGGTACAATAGCGCTTGCCGGTCTGCGGAAGAATGACCGGCCGAGCAGTTCGGGTCCGATATCCTGCTCGTAAAATACGAAAACCAAAGGAGAAAAGAATAATATGAAAAACCAGGATCAAAAAGTCCGGTGGATAACTCAGGGGGCTGTGATCGCAGCTGCTTATGTCGCGCTCACGGTGGTGTTCGCCCCGATATCCTTCGGCCCCGTTCAGCTGAGGATAGCTGAAGCTCTGTGCATTATGCCGCTGTTCACACCGGCGGCCGTACCGGGACTGTTCATAGGCTGTCTGCTCGCCAACATCATCGGAGGAGGCATAGCGGTGGACGTGGTATTCGGCAGTATCGCCACTCTCATCGGAGCGTGGCTGGGCTGCAAGCTGAGACACAACAGGTGGCTCGTACCCATCCCCGCGATACTGGCCAACACGATCATCGTTCCGTTCGTACTGTACTACGGCTACGGATTTACGGATACGGTCATTCCGCTGCTGGCTCTGCAGATATTCATAGGAGAAGTGGGAGGCTGCTTCGTTCTCGGAGAACTGCTCGCAACGGCGCTTCTCAAAAGAAACATAGCACTGTTCAGCGATGTGACGGATGCATAAACGCTTATGATCATATTTAAAAACGGCTTCGATGCGAAGCCGTTTTTCATTTTGCACTGGTTTAAGGTGATCATTTGTTCCTTGCCGCGAGTTCGGCTACGATGCGGTCGTATTCGTCCTCGTCCAGTATGTAATGCTTCTTGTACAGCAGGTACGCTACGATCATCATGACGAGAGGAATGAGGCACATCACCAGCAGAAGGCCGTGGCTCTGCAGGCTCGTGACCGATGCTATGACCGAATCTATAGAAGCCAGCTTTTCGGCCTCGGTGATCTTTCCCATGTTGGCCGCCTGCTCGAACGAGCTTATCTCGTTCGTGTAATCAGTGACTCCAAGAAGCAGATAGGACACCGATGTCAGCAGGACGCACAGGGCGCTTCCGAACTTTGTGAAGAAAGGCCTGACCGAAGCAACGATGGCTTCATCTCTTGTGCCGTTCTTGTATTCGTTGTATTCGACCGTGTTGATGACAGAAAGCATCATGATCACGTAGTAGCAGTTCATGCCGAGCTGAGCCAGCATGTATCCGAGGGTCGTGATCCAGAATGAGGTCATCGTTGCAGGCATGAAGAGTCCCGCGCAGAGCATCAGTGCGAATCCCACGATGAGAATGACTCCGAAGCCCTTCATGAGAGTCTTGCGTTTCCACTTTGACGACAGCCAAGGGTATGCGATCAGCAGTATGCCTGAAGCAGACAGACCGATTGTCGAGAACAGCGAGTAGAGACCGCCTTTATACCCGTACGTGAAGTAGATGTACGTCGATCCTATGCCTCCGATGATCAGGTCGGCGCCGATCTGGTGGAAGAGGAATATGAGGCACATCCACGACAGCTGATCGTTGTTCGCGATGGTCGAGACGATCTTTTTGAAGCTTACCGGAGGAGGGGTGGTGTCCATATATGAACGGTCCTCCCTGACCCCGAATATGGTGAAGCAGAGGAAGAACGGCGCGAGTATGCAGAATATGAGCGCGACTGTTCCGTATGCCGTCTGGGCGTTGCCGCCGATGGTCTTGTCGCCTGTAGTGAACATAGGGATGAAAAGACCTGCAAGGCCGCCCCCGATGCCCGCTACGAGGTTGGTCATAGCGGTGAGCTTGTCCCTGACACTGCCCTCCTTGCTGAGGGAAGGTATCATGCCCCAGTAGGATATGTCGTGCATCGTATACGAGATGCTGTAAGCGAAGTATATGATGCCGAAGAACCATATAAACGCCCAGCCTTCGAGCTTGACGTTGAAAGCCAGATACACGACTATGGACGTGCTGAGTATGCCGATCAGCAGCCACGGCTTATACTTGCCCCAGCGTGTACGGGTCCTTTCGATTATGTTGCCCATCAGCGGGTCGTTAAGAGCATCGAATACTCTCGCCCCGATCATAATGCCGGTGATAGCCATCAGCTGTGCCGGCGTGAGCTGGTGTGTGAACAGCACGAACAGCAGGATGAAATTCGTGAAGAGGTTGTAGATCATGTCCCTTCCGAGAGTCCCGAGAGGGAAGAAGACAAGATTCCTCTTCGCCTGCTTTTCATCGATGCCTGCGGCTGCAGTGTTTGTGTTTTCTTTCTTGCTCATTTTTACCTTTCCTTGATCAAACTGTGCTTCAGTCCTTGAGCCCCTTCAGGAACTTTTTGCTTGTAAAGCTCTTGTCTTTCCATACCCTTCTCAGCTCTTTGTAATGCGCTGTCTGCTCCTCGTCGTATTCCCCCATGTTGTCGGAGGTGAGAAAGAAGCTGCCATACTGTGCAAGCACTCTGGCGTGCATGTCCTTCTGCTCTTCAGTGAGCTTTATATTGTCCCTGCGCAGGAAGAAGACATCGGGGTCGTTCAGGAAGGCCCTGCCGTCCAGCCCTCTTCTGTAGAAGGTATCGAGTATCGCGTTCTTAGTGGAAGGATACTCGAGCGATGCGTTCCTCTGGACAAGAGTGCCGTCCCATTCAAGGCTTGCGTCCGGTCCGATCCTGCAGTATTCGACCTTGCCGAATGCCGGCATCAGAGGGACTCCGCATCCCAGTATCATTCCGTCGCCGCACCACTCTCTCAGATAGTCCATCGCGCGGCACATCCTGGCTCCGCGGCTCTCTCCGAAAAATGGTCCTTTATCGGTCATCCACGGCGCCGCGGCGTAGAGGAAGTCGAGCTTTACAAGGTCGAATCCCCACTCGTTGAATATCGTATCGAAAACAGCCTTGAGATGGTCTCTGACCTCAGGGACATCCATGTCGAGAGAATAGAAACCTCCCCAGTTGGACCCTACATACCAAGGCCTCCCGTCATGCTTGAGAAGCCAGTCCGGATGATCTCTTACAAGCTGTGAATCCGCCTGCGCTCCGAAAGGCGCAAGCCACAGACCGGCCTTGAAGCCTCTTTCGTGTATGTCATCGACGGATGCTTTCATACCGCGCGGGAATTTTACCGGGTGCGCTGTCCAGTCGCCGACCGCGACCTGCCAGCCGTCATCGATCTGGAAGAGGTCTCCCGGCTCAAGCACTTTTGCGCAGCCCTTCAGGTCATCCGTGATGGTCTCGTCGGTTATCTTCGTAAAGCGGTTATACCAGCTGCCGTACCCTGCGAGAGGCTCCGCCGGGCGTCTTTTGATACCGGCAGCATCGAACCACGCGTCGAATACGTCATCATAACCGCCCTTGAACGCGGCTATATGCAGCGCCTGATCGTACTTAGGCATGCCTGCGTCCTTTTTGATGTTCAGCTCGCCTTTGAAAAAGTCGTAGTTGAATATCGTGTAGCCGTTTGTCTCATCGGTGGATGCTATCAGCAGGTAGTCCTCTTCGTATCTCTTGTAGAAATAACTGAAACCGTGAAAGCATCCCGGCTTGTCATGGACCGGCTTGATAAAAAAACCGTCGCCGTATCTGGATGTGCCCCAGGGTCTGCCGAGCGCTTTTATCACCGGGTGTATAGTGCGGACGGCGATGCTCGGTTTTTCTTCGTGTGAAGGCGACCAGGTCTGGTATCCGTTGAAAAATACACGCTCGGTCTCGTCGCACGGAAAATCGAGAACTATCTCTGAAACACTCTGCCTTTTGATGAGCGGACTAAGGTCGAATTTTTCCATTTCAGTGTTCCTCCTGCGTAAACCTTAATAATTGTACATTATTTCACGTACATACACAATCTGGCTGTTGAAGAGAGAGTGCAAAAAGGTTAAAGTAGTAAGGTAGCTCATTTAAGGAATAAACAAGATGACAAAAGAAGAACAGGATAAGATAAAAGAAGAACTGAATAAAGCCTTTGCCCTGAACGAGGAGAAGAAGGCAGAAGAAAAGAAGGAGCCTGCGCCTGCTGAAAAAGAGAAAAAAGCATCCGCAAAGCCTGCTTCTGACAGAAAGAAAAAACCTGCCGCAAAGCCTGCTTCTGACAGAAAGAAAAAACCTGCCGTAAAACCTGCTTCTGAAAAGAAGAAGACAGAGTCAAAGACTGAAGAACCAAAAAAAGCAGAGACTAAGAAGGCTAAATCAAAGAAGGCAGAGCCGAAGAAGAGCGTATCTCTTGTGATCGAAACACCGCAGGCAGTGCCTGAAAGCGTTCGTGTGGGACGGGCTTCGCGTACACGGGAGAACGGTAAAAAACACGAAAAGACCGAGCCGAAAAGGAAAGAAAAGAAAAAGGCCGAAAAATCAGGTCCTGCAAAGAAAGATAATAAGAAAGCCGGTAAAGCAGCCCCTGTAAAAAAAGAGAAGAAAAAGGCTGCAAAGCCGGCCTCTGCAGAAAAGACGCCGGTGAAGGCGCCGGCAAAAGAGGCCGCAGGCACACGTGCCGGACGCGCAGAGTCCCGCTCGAAGGATTCGGGGAGCAGGCACGGGGCAGAGCCTGAGAAGAGAGGGTGCCTGAAATGGGTGCTTCTTGCGGCAGCGCTCATGCTCGTTGTTGGCGCAGTTTCGTTCGGCTTTTTCAGATATAGGTCGATGATGCATCTGTATACGGCATCATATATAGCGAGCACATCCAAGGATGCTGCTGTTTATACCATAGAAAAGGATGAGAAAGCAGATGCCGAAGCTCCCGGAAAGGCAGTCGAGGCCGAAAGGCTTGTCAGAGGCACCCAGGTAAAACGCTATGCCGACAAGGTGGACATAGACGGAGTGACATATGTCAGAGTAGACAAGACTCTGCCCGGCACTTCGCTGAAAGAAGGAACTGAGATAGCGGACGATGACAGATACGATGCGGATCCGCTCTATGTAATGGAGGACAACCTCGTATCATCTCCGGACGATATAGTACAGGAAAAAGAAGTCTATGTCAGGACTCCGGCGACGGTATATTCCGAGGAGACCGGCCCCGCGATCGAATCTTTCGCGCCTAAAGGCAGCTGCCTTGAGGTTACCGGATTCGATAAGATAAGACCGGACGGGACCATCAACAAGTATCAGGTGAAGTATACCGACGGCGAAGGCGGCTCCGTGAAAGGTTACGTATACGGCAAATACATGGCCGATACACAGGAGAAGGCAGATGCAGTATATAACGAAAACGGAATAGCTGATGAGGTCGCGGACGATAACTACGGTTATGATCTTTACGGAGGAAGGGCTTCGAACCTTGACTACTATCCGTTCGAAAAACCCGAGATAAAAGGCAACGAATTCTGCGAATACGCGCGTGCCATGTACGTAAACTGCGAGGCTGCAGTCAACTGCGGACCATGGGTGGACCTCGTAAAAGAGACCGGCTGCAATGCTGTGGTCATCGATATAAAGGACGGAGTGCTCGCGTATGAGTCGGATGTCGCCAAAGAGCTTTCGCCGTCTTCGTACGACACTGCGTACGTTTCAAAGGACGCATACAGAAAAGGGATCGAGGCGTACAAGGAAACGGGAGCCTATCTCATAGGCCGCATCGTGGTATTCAACGATCCTATATACGCCAAGGATCATCCGGAAAACTGCATAGAATACGGAGGCAGCACAACATGGCCGAGCGCATACTCGCGCGAAGTCTGGGAATACAATGTAAGGCTGGCGCAGGAAGCCATAAGGGAATTCGGCTTTGACGAGATACAGTTCGACTATGTAAGGTTCCCTGAGAACTCCTTCGAGATGTCCAAGTCCGGAAGCGCCGATTTCCGCAATATCTACGGCGAAGAGAAGGGCCAGGCTATACAGAACTTCTGCATGTACGCGGCAGATCAGATACACGACGCCGGAGCATGGTTCTCTGTGGATGTGTTCGGAGAGAGCGCATACGGTTACATGACGGCATACGGCCAGTACTGGGCCGGCATATCCAATGTCGTAGATGCCATAAGCGCCATGCCGTATACCGACCATATGGGGGTCGACGGCGGCTGGGAAGATCCGTACGGCATTATGAACAGCTGGGGCAAAAGAGCTGAGAAACAGCAGGAGATACTCGAAGATCCTGCCGTGGCAAGGACATGGATCACGGGTTACGATACGCCTCACTGGAACCCGACCTTCATATACGGGACGGCTGAACTCAAAGCGCAGATAGCCGGCCTTGAAGACGCCGGGCTTGACGGAGGCTTCATACCGTGGAACGCTGTATCGAGCCTCGATAAATACACGCAGTACAAGGATGTGTGGAACGAAGAACAGTAACTGAACATGCGTCCGGACTAAAGTCTTGAAATGTGTTCCGGTCAGTAGTAAAGTAATATCATAAACAAAATATACAAAAGGGGAGCTTGCTTACGCAGGCTGAGAACGGACGCTGAGTCCGGACCCGTTGACCTGATTTGGATAATGCCAACGTAGGGATATACAGACTGAAGTCTTCTTTTTGCGGATGACAGCAGATATGCCTGCGCGGCGTATCTGCTGTTTTAAGTTTACAGGAGGAAGATATGCTTGGAAAATGTATCGACAATGTAAGAAAGAACGTGCCGCTGGTGCATAATATCACGAATTACGTGACCGTGAACGATGTCGCAAATGTTCTGCTCGCCTGCGGCGGCAGTCCTATAATGTCGGATGAGCCTGCAGATGTCGAAGATATCACATCGATATGCGGCGGCCTGAACATCAATATCGGGACGTTGAACAAAAGCAGCATAGAAGCCATGCATAAGGCGGGGAAAAAAGCGCAGGAACTCGGACATGTGCTGCTCCTTGATCCTGTCGGCGCAGGTGCATCGGCTCTGCGGACGGATACCGCAGTATCACTCATGGATGAGCTTCGATTCACGGCGATACGGGGCAATATCTCCGAGATAAAGACTCTCGCGTCCGGGAGCGGTACCACAAAGGGCGTTGACGCCGATGTCGCAGACGCTGTCACAGAGGATACGCTCGACAGCTCAGCCGCATTCGCAAAAAAACTTGCGGCAAAGACGGGTGTAGTGATCGCGGTCACCGGCGCTATCGACCTAGTGGCTGACGCTGACAGATGCTTTGTGATCAGAAACGGCCGTCCGGAGATGGGAAGAATAACAGGTACAGGCTGCCAGCTTTCCGGCATGATGACAGCGTTCCTTGCTGCGAATCCTGACGCGAAGCTCGAAGCGGCAGCTGCAGCGGTGTGCGCAATGGGACTTGCGGGGGAGATCGGATGGAGCCGCATGCAGGACGGAGACGGCAACTCCACATACAGAAACCGTATAATCGACGCGATATACAACATGGATGCGAAGACTCTCGAAGAGGGAGCGAAATACGAAATAAGGTAAAGTGATGATCGATAAAGACAACAGAAAAGAACTTGCGGATTCGCTGCTTCTTTATGCGGTGACCGACAGGCACTGGCTGGGGGAAAGGACACTCGCAGAGGTCGTGAGAGAAAGCCTCGACGGCGGTGTCAGCTTTTTGCAGCTTCGCGAGAAAGAACTGGATGAAGACCGCTTTTACGAAGAGGCGGTCGAACTCCAGGCCATGGCCGGTGAGTATGGCGTGCCGTTTGTTGTGAACGACAACGTGGATATAGCGCTCAGGATGGACGCTGACGGCGTCCATGTAGGACAGAGCGATATGGAAGCGGGCGATGTGCGTGCGCTTCTGGGACCGGACAAAATACTGGGCGTATCGGCGCAGACGGTCGAACAGGCCGTGCTCGCAGAAAAGCGGGGGGCGGACTATCTCGGGGTCGGAGCGGTTTTTCCGACCGGCTCTAAGGATGATGCAGAAGATGTTTCGTATGAGACTCTGAAGGCCATATGTGAAGCTGTAAGCATCCCTGTGGTGGCGATCGGAGGCATCACTCTCGAAAACACTCCTGATCTCGCCGGGAGCGGCATATGCGGCATCGCTGTCATCAGTGCGATTTACGGACAGAAAGATATAAAGGCGGCGGCATCGCGGCTCAGAAAAGCTACGGAAGAAATGGTGAAGTCATGACTGAGGGCATAAAGGGCGTTATCTTCGATGTGGACGGAGTCCTGCTCGATTCGATGGAGATATGGACCGATCTCGGAGCAAGGTACCTCATGAGCATGAACAAAGAACCTGAAAAAGGACTTGCGCATGTTCTCTTTTCGATGAGCATGGAGCAAGGCGCGGAATATTTGACAGAACACTATTCTCTCGGCATATCCTCTGAAGAGGTGATGGCCGGGCTGAGCGGCATGCTGCGCGACTTCTACTTCTATGAGGTCGCAGCAAAGCCGGGTGCGGCTGAATTGATGGAGCGCTGCAGATCAGACGGAGTTAAGATGACTGCTGCCACTTCGAGCCCGGCGGAGCATGTCGCAAGGGCGCTTGAGCGCAACGGCCTCCTCGGATATCTCGACAGGATATTCACCGTAGCTGAGGTCGGAAAAAGCAAGCATTCTCCCGAAATATTCGATGAGGCGGCCGCGTTCATGGGAACGTCCCGCTATGAGACTCTCGTATTCGAAGACTCGCTTTATGCTCTGAAGACAGCGGCGGAGGCGGGATTCCATACAGCCGGTGTCTTCGACGCCAGAGGCGAGGCCGACCAGGAGGGCATGAAGGAGACCGCTGATATATACATAAAGGATCTGAGTGAGATGCTCATTTAAAACAGAATAAAAAGCGGCAGACCGGGGGCACCACTCTCTGCCGCTATACAAAAGTGAATGCTTTGACGAAAGGAGAAAAACGAACATGAGAAAAGCATTGACGATCGCAGGATCGGATTCCTGCGGAGGCGCCGGTATCCA
>JAFRFA010000101.1:0-2561 GCA_017434585.1 Mogibacterium sp.
ATGAGTCATTTTACTGTAGCGGTATTTCACCGCCCGGATCAGGACATCGAAACGCTCCTGGCTCCTTATGACGAGAACATCCAGGTTGAGCCCTATGTCCAGTTTACCAGGCAGCAGGCCATCGATTACGCCAGGCAGCATTACAAGAGCATGGCGGATGCGTCCGATGAAGCATGCTACGCCTACATAGCGGAGGACTACAAGACCGACGCCGAAGGCAATCTGCTGTCCACATATAATCCCAGGTCAAAGTGGGATTGGTGGTCGGAGGGCGGACGCTGGGGCGGCATGCTGAGGGCTGGTGAGGACAAGACTGACTCGGCCCGAGTTGGAGATATCGACTTCACGCCGGATCCCCAGGAGTATGCGGCGGCCCTGCGATACTGGGACGTGATCGTCGAGCATCAGTCCAAGTTGCCCGGCGAGGACTTCTTTTCTCTGTACAGCGAGCAGTACTACCGGGATTACTATGGCGATCGGGAAACCTACGCCAGGTATATGACCCAGTTTTCAACCTACGCTGTGGTCACGCCGGACGGCGAGTGGTACGAAAAAGGCCGCATGGGCTGGTGGGGATGTTCTTCTGAAACCGCAGATGAGGCAAAGGACTGGGAAGAGCACTACAGGGAGCGCTTCCTGGATTCCGCCGATCCCGACTGGATCCTGACCATCGTGGACTGTCATATCTGACGCCACAGCCGGGGTACGGAGAGGACTTCAACATGACCTACGATGAAATCGCCGCGATGGTCGAGGAGATTGGCCTGCCCAGCGCCTACGACCATTACGCGGAGGGCGAGAGCCCGCCTCCACCCTTTGTGCTTTTCCTGCTGCCCGGCACCGATAACCTCATGGCGGACGGCGAGGTCTACGAGCAGGTGACTGAAGTCAGCATCGAGCTTTATACAGACCTCAAGATGCCGCCGTTGGAGGCGAAGGTGGAACGGGTGCTGGCCGCGCACGACATCCCCTGGGATAAGACAGAGGTGTGGATCGAAGATGAAAAGCTGTATGAGGTTCGCTATGAGCTGGAGGTTCTGTATGAACTGACCGATGAGTAGCGAACCTCATCAACACAACGACTACGGCGGCATGTCCGCCAGACAGCGGCATTGCCGCGGGAGGTAAAAATGGCAACGAAGCCCAACAAAGTAAAGTTCAATCTGAAGAACGTCCATGTGGCGAGGATGACCAAGAACGACGAAGGTGTCTATACCTACGGTACGCCCAGGGCGATTCCCGGCGCGGTTAATCTGAGCCTGGATGCGGAGGGTGATAACTCTCCGTTCTATGCGGATGGCATCGTCTATTACCGTGCCACCAGCAACAATGGCTATTCCGGCGATCTTGAGATTGCCCTGATTCCCGACTGGTTCCGGGAGGAGTTCCTTCAGGAGATCCTGGACAGTAACGGCGTTCTGGTGGAGAGCGCGAACATCACCGATCAGGTCTACTTCGCGCTGCTGTTCGAGTTTGACGGCGACCAGCGGAAGATCCGCCACGTCATGTACCAGTGCGCTGTCAGCCGTCCGACCATCGCGTCTCAGACGAAGGAGTCCAGCATCACGCCTGTGACCGAGACCCTGAGCTTGACCGCCGACCCGCGGGACGACGGCATGGTCAAGAGTAAGACCAGTGAATCCACCAGTGCGGCCATCTACAACAGTTGGTTCAACACGGTGTACGTGCCTGAGCTGACGGAAGAGCAGATGCACGGCGGTTCCGGGGATGACAGTGCCCAGACGGCGAAGCTCGCCGGTCTATCCATCGGCAGCTTGGAGCTGTCCCCGGCGTTTAACGCGGATACCACCGCCTACACCGCCACCACCAGCAACGCGACCAACACCGTCAGTGCGACCGGCGCAAGCGGCGCTTCTGTGGCGATCACCGTGAATGGCACCGCCCATACCAACGGGCAGTCCGCTACCTGGACTACCGGCACGAATACCGTGGTCATTACGGTCACCAAGGCAGGCTATGCCAACGGCACCTACACCATCACGGTGACGAAGGAGTAAGCACTCCAACCAGGGGAGCAGAACGATCTGCTCCCCGTGTTTATCCACACTATCCACAACTTGTTGTGGATAAGAAGACATGAGAACCACAAGATATTGTGACAGCAATATGACAAAGCATATCAAGGAGGAAATCGCATGCTTCAGAAGACCGTTAATATCTCCGGCCATGATGTCACCTTCAAGAGTTCGGCTGCTATCCCGCGCCTGTACCGCATCAAGTTCGGTCGGGACATCTTCAGCGACCTGAACAAGCTGGAAAAGGCGTATAAGGAAAACGCCGGCCAGGAAGCCAGCATGATGGAGATTGAGGACTTGGAGATCTTCGAGAATGTGGCTTACATCATGGCGCTCCATGCGGATCCCACGATCCCTGCGACCATCGATGAGTGGTTGGATCAATTCGAGATGTTCAGCATCTACGAGGTGTTGCCGGAGATTCTGGATCTGTGGGGCAGCAACCTGATCACCACCAGCACCGCTAAAAAAAACAGCGTCCGACCGAAAGGGAAATGACGACAGCCCTGTTCCTACTTCGCTGCG